>DASSCU010000017.1 GCA_035697485.1 Actinomycetota bacterium | reverse complement strand
CGAGCACCGGGGACCCCAGCTTCTTGGGCGATCTCAGGTGAACGCCGGGCTTGACCCGCCGTCGATTGCGGCCTATCTATGGGCGATTAGCCGGTGCCCGCTTGGCGAGGGGAGCTCCCATGCAGCGAAGCGGGTTTGGGTATCGTGCGGCGATCTCGGCAACGGTCGTGCTGGCGCTCCTCGCAGTCGGGGTGATCGGTGGCGCAATAGCGACCGCACAGGGTGATATCCACGTCGTGGTGCCCTTCGACTCGGTTACCGAGCGATTCGTCGACCTGGATGATGACGGCCTGCTGGAACTGGGTGATCGGGTCGAAACCCGCGCCAAGCTGTTCGACGCTGCCGCCACCGACGAACAGGTGGGCTGGGCATTCGGGACATGTCTCGTCGAGCGGCGGATCACGCCGGGGGTCTCTGGCCTGTGGCGGTGCACGTATCTGCTGAAGCTCGCGGAAGGCACGATCACGGTGGACGGCCTGGACCCGGCCGGTCCGGGCGTGTACGAACTAGGGGTGACCGGGGGCACGGGCGCCTACACCGTCGCAAACGGCGAGGCCACGTTCACCGATACCAACACCGGCACTGATATGCAGATCACCCTCGGCCCCTGAGCACCTTGGCGATCTCGTCGAAGGCGGGGTTCAGGTGCGACGACTTCCCGAGGCCGGCCATGGTGATGGGGGTCACGGGCTTGGCTTCGTGCTGATGTGGAGCGTGGCACGACGCGAAGCCTCGGGTGTGGGCTCCTGAGGAGTGACGGACGTCAGTACGCCGCGAGCTGTTCTCGCGTCAGGCCGGACAGGCCCATCTTGTCCATCGTGCGGGCACGCTCGGTAGCGAAGTCTTCGCCCGCGACGATCGAGGCGATGCGGATGACGGCATCCATGGTGGGGGTCGGCACCGACAGGTGCCGAGCCAGGTCGGTGAGGAACACCATCGAGTAGCCCACGTCCTCGGTCAGGTAGCGGTGATGAAGCTCGTCCTGCGCCTTGATGCCCCGAAAGCCTGGTGCGGTGGAGTAGCCGGTGGAGTAGTTGGACTCGCTCATGTAGCCCTGCCGAACCCCGAGATCCGGCTCGGCGAGGATTTCCACGCCCAAGGCCCTAGCGACGGATAGCCGCTCGCCGTCGACCGCCTTCATGAGGCGACCGACCGCCTCGGTGACCCCTTCCTCATAGAACATGAAGTCACCACCCGTGCGTTCGATGAGGGCGGCGTTGAGCAAGGTGACGGCCGGATGGATGACCGGGTTGCCGTTCTGCAGCGTGGTCTGGAAGATCCCCGCGGCCTCGTCGGTGTTGCGGTACACCTGCCGCAGGACCTCGAGAAGGTGAGGTGTGTTGCTGCGCGGGGCGGCAGCGGCCGAGAAGCCGGTGTCGAACCGGTGGAAGATCCGCACACTGGCGTGCATCGATGCGCGCGCGGCGTACGGCAGCGTGCTGGTCTCGCCCACGACGACGCTCTCGTCGTGGAGGTCCAACCCCGCGGCGTGCTTGAAGGCCAGACTGCCGACGGACGAACTGGGGCAGACCACGACGGTCATCCCGGAGCGCAGGTGACCGCGAGTGTCACGGCCGAACGGCTCCGTGGCATAGGCGGGGCCGACGACGAAGATCACGTCCACACCGTCCAGCGCCTCGGCGATGTCGGTGGTGACCGTCGCCAGAGAGACGAACCCCTCAAGCATGCCCTCGGCTTGGATACCGCCGCGCTCGCGGACCGGCACCAGATGGTGCTCATGAGCATGTTGTGCGTACAGCGCGACCTCATGCCCCTGACTCGTCCACTCGTAGGCGACCGCGAGCCCTCCACCGCCGGCCCCCAGCACCGCGATCCTCATTCGGCTGACTCCCTTCGTGCGCACTCCTGCAGCGTCGTCAACCCAACCGTCTCACAGGCCGCGGAGGAAACAGCAGCCTGGGTCAAGGCCGTGCTCAGGGCAAACTGATCGGGCTCAAGCGATACACCCAGCCAGTGGGGATCGTGGGTTCGTCGTGGAGGCGCTCGCTGCTCATATCTCTGCGTATCCAACGCCGAGGATCGAGTGTTCTCTGACCTGCGGCTTCCTGGGTGGAGGTGAACGGATTCGAACCGTCGACCTCTGCCGTGCGAAGGCAGCGCTCTACCGGGCTGAGCTACACCCCCAGGGGATGCCAGCGTAGCAAAGGGGTCCGTCGCGACCGAGCAGGCTAGGTGTCGTCCGAGAGGCGTCGCGCGTGCTCGCCGAGCGCTCGCTCGATGCCCTGCTGCATCGCCGCGATCGCGAGGTCGCCGCGGGTCTTCTCGATCAGCGACCGGGCGACATCGGTCGAGCGGCGCAGGTTCAGCGTGATCGCGTCGGGGTAGTCCATCGTGACGAGCGCCCCGTACAACTCCTCGAGCACGTCGAGCATCGCCTGGCCGCGTTCCACCTCGCCGGCGCGCAGCAGATCGAGGATGTGGCGGCGTCCTTCCCCGATCGCCTCGGCGATGCCGTTCAGGTAGGGCGCGTCCTCCACGCCGAGCTCCAGGGGTCCCGGCAGCGCGCCGCCGGTCACGAGTGCCCGGGTCACGTTCGCCTCGGCGTACTCCTTCTGGGCGTCCTGCAGGTAGCCGGCGAACCGCACCTCGGGGTGATCGGCAACCGCCTCGACCCCCGACTGCATGGCAGCACGTGACTCGGCGATCAGCTCGTCGGCTCGATGGAACTCGCCGCGATGCACGGCCCTGATCGCGTTGGCGCTCGCACGGATCGATCGCCGAGCGGCGGGGAGCGCCTGCTCGCGTGCCGCGACGGTGGCATCGAACCGAGCGTGGAGGTCGCGAGTGAGGTCGTCGAGCGCCACGCCGAACCGGTCAGGCGCCGGCCGTGGCCTCGCCCGTGCGCACGACGACGTGCACGCGGTCGCCCTCGCCGAGCATGCCGAGGCCGTTGAAGCTCGGGCGGGCACGCGTGCTGCGGCCTTCCGCGACGTAGCGAGGCTGCGGCACCGGGCGGCTGGGTGCGGCGTGTGACCTCGGGTGACGGTGGGGTGCGGTGCGGAACGTGGACTCGCGGTGCTTGATCGTGAGCAGCAGCCACACGTAGACGGCGAGCAGCGCGGCGAACACGCCCGTGACGGCCCAGGCGACCCGCAGCGGCGGCACGAGCCCGATCAGGAACGTGATGCCGATCGTCTCGAGCATGAAGGTGAAGACCTGTCGGCGGCGCTCCCGGGCCCGTGCCCGGTTCCGTTCGGTGGGTCCCATGAACCGCACGCCCTTGCGGGGGGTGACGATCCAACGGCCCTCGGTGCCGTACGACTCAGCCTGCGCCAATAGCTCCATCCTGCGTTCGAAGTCCCCAACCGACCCCTGCGGGGTCGACGCCTTGCTCTTGGTGGGGAGCAAGAACGCTACCCACATGATGCCCAAGACCGCGAGGGGCAACCACTCCACGCCCAGCCTCCCGTGGGGTCGGCGACCGTTGGCGCTACCACATCTAGGTTGGAGCGGGACGCTAGCACCAGATATGGGGTGAAGCGATCACATCGATGTGATTCGAGAACTTTTTCACAAGCCATCGCCCCGACACGTGGAGTCACACCAGGTGCTGTATGCCCGTTGACGTATGAAGGAACTCCCCGGTCGGGCTACAGCGGTCGGGATCAGCCCTCGGCGACGTAGTCGCCGCTCTTGCCACCCGACTTCCGCAACAGCCGCAGGCGGTCGATCCGAGCTGCTCGGTCGAACGCCTTCGCGGTGTCGTAGAGCGAGAGCGCGGCGACGGCGGCGGCCGTGAGGGCTTCCATCTCGACCCCGGTCCGGTCGGTCGCCCGCACGGTCGTCTCGACGCGCAGTCGCCCCACGCTCTCGTCGGGCTCGATCACCACGTCGGCGCCGGTGACCCGGATCGGGTGGCAGTGGGGCAGTAACGCCGGCGTCTGCTTCACCCCGAACACCCCGGCGATCTTCGCCGTCTGGATCGGGTCGCCCTTCTTCGTGCCGGCCACGAGGTGTCCGACCGCCTCGGGCGTCGTCATCACCCAGCACTCGGCGGTCGCGACGCGTTCGGTCTCGGCCTTCGCGCCGACCTCGACGATGCGGGTGACGCCGTCGGCACCGGCCTGATCGCTCACCACGACGGCTCAGTCCTCGCCGGAGCGGAACACCATGACCTGCACCTGCGAGCCGGCCGGCGCCGTCTCGGTGCCCGGCGGGATCATCGCGAGCCCGTTGGCCCTGGCGACCGTCGAGATCAGGTTCGAGCCGCGGCCGCCGGTCGGCATGGCGATCCATCCGTCGCCGCCCCGCTCGATCACGACGCGCGCGTACTGCATCTTGCCCTTCGGCCCGCTGACGTCGGCGGCGAGCGTCGCGTTCACCTGCGGACGATCGATCTGCGTGCGGCCCATCATCGTCAGAACCGCGGGACGCACGAACAGCTCGAAGCTCACGAACACGCTCACCGGGTTGCCGGGGAGGCCGAAGTACGGCTTGCCCTCGATCTGGCCGAAGCCCTGCGGCATGCCCGGCTGCATCGCGACCTTGTAGAAGTCGATATCGCCACGCTTGAAGAAGGCGGCCTTCACGACGTCGCGCTCCCCGACCGACACGCCGCCCGACGAGATGAACGCGTCGGCCTGGATGAGGTAGTCGAGGACGGTCTCCTTCAAGGAATCGGCGTCGTCGCGCACGATGCCGGCGAGCGTGGGGATCGCGCCCACCTCGCGCAACGCTCCGAAGATCGTGAACGCGTTGGAGTCGCGGACCTGCCCGTACTCCGGCGAGTCGGTCGGCGGGATCAGCTCGTCGCCGGTGGAGAGCACCACCACACGCGGCCTGGGGTGCACGAGGGGGGTCGGGAAGCCGGCGTTCGCGAGCAGGCCGAGCTCGGGCGCGCCGAGCCGTTTGCCGCGCTCGAGGAGCACGGTGCCCTCGGCGACGTCCTCGCCGACCGGTCGCACGTGGCGGCCGGCCGCCGCGGCCTCGAACAGTCGCACGATCTCGCCGTGCTCCTCGGCGTTCTCGATCGGCACGATCGTGTCGGCGCCGGCCGGGATCGGCGCGCCGGTCGCGATCGCCACCGCCTCGCCGCCGCCGACGACCGCCTCAGGCCGGTACCCGATCATGGCCCGGCCGACGATCTTCAGCTCCGCGGGGCGCTCGGGGGTCGCCTCGGCGACGTCGGAGGCTCGCACCGCGAACCCGTCCATCGCCGAGGAGGGGAACGAGGGGAGGCTCTCGGTCGCGACCACGTCCTCGGCCGAGACACACCCGTGCGCCTCGGTGAGCGGCAGTTGCAGCGGCGCGAGCGGCTGGATCGCCTCGAGGACGCGAGCCCGCGCCTCGTCGACGGGGATCAAGCCTTCGGGGGAATCGTGGTCGTGCACCTCGGGGGGATGACCTGACATACCCGCAGTGTAGCCACGGCCGCCGGCTCGGCCCGCGGCCTACAGCAGCTTCCTGCGTTGCACGAAGTCGGCGAGCCAGTCGCGGAACGCCGCCCCGACGTCGTCGCGCTCGATCGCCAACTCGACGGTCGCCTTGAGGTAGTCGAGCTTGTTGCCGGCGTCGTAGCGGCCCTGCTCGAACGTGAACGCGTAGACCGCCTGTTCCTGGGCGAGCAGGTTGATCGCGTCGGTGAGCTGGATCTCGCCACCGTGCCCGGGCTTGGTCTGGCGGAGCGCGTCGAAGATCTCGGGAGTGAACACGTAGCGCCCGATCGAGGCCAGGTTCGACGGCGCCTCGTCGGCGGGCGGCTTCTCGACCACGGAGCGCACCTTCGCGAGGTTCTCCTCGACCATCTCGGGCGTGATCGCGCCGTAGGCCGAGATCTCGCTGCGCGAGACCTCCTGGGCGGCGAGCACCGAGCGTCCGTACCGCTCGTGCACGCGGAGCATCTCGCGCAGCAGCGGCACCGAGGGGTGGATCAGGTCGTCGCCCAGCAGCACCGCGAACGGCTCTCCTGACACATGCGCCTCGGCGACCCCGACCGCGTGCCCGAGGCCGAGCGCCTCGTGCTGGCGCACCGCATGGACCTGCGCGAGGTCCGTGAGCCCGCGGATCAGCTTCAGCTCGTCGTACTTGCCCCGCGCTTCGAGCTCCGCCTCGAGCTCGGGCGAGCGATCGAAGTGGTCCTCGATCGCGCCCTTGCCCCGGGCCGTGATGATCAGGATGTCGGTGAGGCCGGCCCGCACGGCTTCCTCGACGACGAGCTGGATCGAGGGCGTGTCGATCAGCGGCAGCATCTCCTTGGGCACAGCCTTGGTCGCCGGCAGGAACCGTGTACCCAGCCCGGCTGCAGGGATCACCGCCTTCCTGACCTTCACGCGTGCCCTCCTCGTACGGGAGCCGAAGTGTACGCGCGGAGCAACCCCGCGAGCCAGTCCTCCGTTGTGGGTAGTCCGTTCGGTCCCCTGCGATTCCCCGAACGATCGGCGACGAAAACGCGCAGGCACGCGCCGGTAGACTCGGCGGGCGATGCCGACCTACGAGTACGTCTGCAAGAGCTGCGGGCACCTCTTCGAGATCGTGCAGTCGATGCGCGACGATCCGCTCACCGAATGCCCCGAGTGCGGTGGCGAGCTCCGCAAGGTGTTCGCGCCTCCGGCGATCTCGTTCAAGGGTTCGGGGTTCTACGCGACCGACCACGGGAAGAAGGCGAAGACCGGGGCGGACAAGACCGACGAGAAGGCAGGGGCCGCTGCCTCCGACGCGAAACCCGGCGAGAAGAAGCGATCCGCCACGCCGGGCGCCGGGGCCAAGAACGACACCCCCACGTCTGCGAGCACTCCGTCCCCGAAGAAGGAGGACGGGAGCTGATGACCGGCGCCGACATCGGGATCTTCGGAGGCTCCGGCTTCTACTCGTTCCTCGAGGACACCGAGACGGTCGAGGTCGAAACCCCCTACGGCTCGCCGAGCGCGGCCGTCACGATCGGCGAGATCGGCGGCAAACGGGTGGCGTTCCTGCCGAGGCACGGGTCTCGCCACGAGTACCCTCCTCACCGCATCCCCTACAAGGCCAACCTGTGGGCGATGAAGCAGCTCGGCGTCGGGCGCGTCCTCGGCCCGAACGCCTGTGGCTCGCTCCAGGCCCACGTGAAACCCGGCGACTTCGTGATCAGCGACCAGCTCGTCGACCGTACGCGCGACCGTCCGAACACGTACTACGACGGCCCGGTCACCACCCACATCTCCTTCGCCGACCCATACTGCGACGTGATGCGCTCGACGATCGTCGAGCGCGGACGCGAGATCGAGATCCCGATCCACGACCGGGGCACGGTCGTCGTGATCGAGGGCCCGAGGTTCTCCACGCGGGCGGAGTCGGCGTGGTTCGCGAGCGCGGGGTGGGAGGTCATCAACATGACCCAGTACCCGGAGGCGCTGCTCGCCCGCGAGCTCGAGCTCTGCTACGCGAGCATCTCGCTGATCACCGACTACGACGTCGGCGTCGAAGGGGTGCCGCCCGTGACCCACGAGGAGGTCGTCCGCGTGTTCACCGAGAACAACGAGAAGCTCCGCGACCTGCTGTTCGCGGTGATCCCCTCGCTGCCCGACACACGCGAGTGCGCCTGCGCGACCGCGCTCACCGGCGCTCGCTTCGAGGTGTGAGATGGCGCGCGACGAGGTGCTGGCTCGCGTCGAGCTCTCGTTCCGCACCGACGACGACCCGCAGGCGCTCGCCGACCGCGTGCGGGAGGCAGCCGCGCTGATCGTCGGGCGCGAGGCACTCGAGGAGTTCCGCGTGCGCATCGTGCCGCTGTCCCACAAGCCGAAGGCCTCGGGACCGGACTGACGCTCCACCGTCGGTGACACACGTCACGGACGCGTGGGCTCCCGGAACCTAGTGTCCGCCGCATGTTCGCTCCGTTCCGTCGACGCCTGCCGAGGTCGGCCGTCGTGTGGTTCGCGAGCGCGGCGATCGCCGCGGTGGCCGCGGTGCTCGCGCTGCGAGCACACGTCCAACGGGTCGAGGCGACGAGGCCCGTCGTCGGTCCCCCGATCGAGGTCCTGGCGGCCGCGTCCGACCTGACGCGAGGGTCGGTCGTCGACCCTGGGTCGCTGCTGGTCGTCGACGTGCCCTCGTCGCTCGTGCCACCCGGCACGCTGACCACGCCCGACGAGGCGACGGGCCGGGTGCTGATCGCCGACCTCGCCGAGGGCGAGATCCTCACGCAGACACGTCTGTCGGGGGCCGGCGCCGGGCCGGTCGCGGCCCTGGTGCCGGCCGGCCTGCGGGCGTTCGTGCTGCCGGCGGGTCCCCCGGCCGGTACGGTCAGGTCGGGCGACGAGATCGACGTGCTCGCGACCTACGGAGTCAACGCCGGACGCCCATACACCGAGACGGTCGCCTCGGGGCTCGAGGTCCTCGACGTCGTCGAGGCAGGATCCCCGGTCGCGGGCGGGCCGATCGGTGCGATGACCGGCCCGCCACTCGTGGTGCTCGCCGACCCGCTCACGGTCGAGCGACTGGCGCGCGCCGCGAGCCTGGCCCTGCTCTCGATCGTGATCATCGGCGACGAGGCGGCCACGACCGATGCGTTCGCCGCGACCGGGGTCCCGTCCCCTGCCGCCGAGATTCAGCCCACGAACGGGCCGAGCCCGTAGCGGGCGACCCAGCCTTCGGTGTCGATACCGTGCCACGGCGGCACCTCGACCTTCCGGTGGCCCGGCTTCCCGCGCAGGATCACCTTCCGCAGGCGCACGTTGTTGTCGTAGGCCAGCTCCTGGAGCTGATGCTCCGGGTTCGCGACGACCTTCACGTAGTAGGTGCCGTTGGGCACGTCGGTGATGTCGAACGACTGTCCCGCCACGTACTGGTAGTAGGTGTCGCCCCAGCCCACGGGCAGCACCTCGCGGATCCAGCGGTCGTTCCGCCCGCCGCACGAGGTCCAGAGCCCGACGTTGCCGGGCTGCAGCTCCGCGGCGGGCAGGGTGAGGTCGATCGCGTCGGTGGGCACGAGGCAGAACGCCTCCTTGGAGCTCTTCACCACCGTCTGCCGGTCCTCGGCCAGCAGCTCGTACGCCGCGAACTGCTTGAAGTGCCAATGGTCGTGCCCGTGACGGTCGTCGAACTCCATCTCGCCGACCTGCGCGCGACCGACGGGCTCCCCGTCCTCGTAGAAGTACTGCCAGGCGTCCATCACGTCCTCGCCCTCGCGACGGAACCCCTCCACCACGAGGGGTCCGTTCCCTGCGACCCACACGTTGGCCCCGAACGTCAGGTAGTCGCCCCGTCTCGAGCGTCGGACGCCGATGCCCCACGACGGCAGGGGGCGCAGATCGGGCAGGCCGGCGTCGCCGGCGGCGCGGACGCTGGGCACACCCGGCGTGGGCGCTCCCATGTCGCCGTCGGCGGTCGCCCTCGCGGATTCCCGGCCGCGACGGGCCTCCTTGACGAAGAGCGTGGTCCTCGCCGACGCGCCGGCGGGATCGAGGTCGAAGAGGTCGAGGAAGCGTTGGGTGATGCGCACCTCGTAGCGGTAACGACCTTCCTTCAAGCGGATGTACGCGGCCTGCCACATACCCTCGGCGATGTTCGCCCCCCAGTCCTGCTCGATGCCGTAGACCATGCCCAGGGTGAACGGGTTCCAGCTGCAGTAGCTCGGGTAGACGGGGAACGACGGTCCGTCGGGTCCCAGGCGGGTCTTGCTCCACACGTTGGGACAGAACGGCACCATGCGGTTGAATCGCACCTCGCCGTCGCGATCGGAGATCGTCACGCGGAAGAACTTCGTGAGGCCCATCCAACCGTCGACCACGTCGTCGGGCAGCACGGCGGTGCCTCCGCCCGGAAGGTGCTGCAGGGTCGTGATCGGCGTGTCGTAGTCGGGACGCGAGACCTCGAGCTCGAGGTCGCCTCCGCTCGCGGCCAGCATCATCCGGGGATCGATCGAGACGTAGCCGGAGCGGTAGCGGCGTGCCACGACGCGGTCCCTGGTGGCGATGAGCCGCAGCTCGAGACCGGAGTCACCCGCCGAGGCCGGGCCTGGCCCGAACGTCGGCAACGAGGTCAGCAGAAAGCATCGCGGCCACCGCGACGCTCGCTCGTCGTCGGTTCGACATGGGGAAGCCTCCAAGCGCCGGGTGCGGCCCCGCGCCATGATCGCGAGGCGAATGATCGGGCCCGACCCTATCCCGCCGGTTCGTTCGAGCACAACCGGTCCTTCGGCCGTTCCGGCGCGCTCGGAAGGCCGCTAGCATGTGTCGGCTTCCCCCTCCCGCAGTCCGAGCCAAGTCAGGAACCCGACCGTCGTGAGCGTGCGTCGATGAGCGTCCCGGATCCGAGCGAGCACCCATGAGCGTCTGGGAAGCGATCGTGCTCGGCCTCGTGCAGGGCGCCACCGAGTACGCGCCGGTCTCGAGCTCTGGACATCTGATCCTCGTACCGTGGCTGTTCGGCTGGGAACAGCTCGGCGGCAACGCGGACTTCGCGAAGAGCTTCGACGTCGCCCTGCACATGGGAACCTTGCTCGGCGCGGTGATCTACTTCCGGCGTGATCTGTGGCGCTATCTGAAGGCGTGGCTGCACACGCTCGCCGCCCGTGCGATCTCGTCGACCGACGAACGCATCGCGTGGGCGCTGGTCGTGGGCACGATCCCGGGCGCGATCGTGGGAGCTCTCGCCGAGGACGTGATCCAGGACACGCTCGGCGCGGCCGTGCTGATCGCCGTGATGCTCGCGGCCTTCGGCGTCCTGCTCTACCTGGTGGACAGGTACATGCCTAGCGTGCGCGGCATGGACTCGATCGGCGTGCGCACCGGGCTGTTCCTCGGGGTCGCGCAGGCGATGGCGCTGCAGCCCGGCGTCTCGCGCTCGGGGGTCACGATGACCGCCGCTCGCGCGATCGGCCTCGACCGCGAGACGGCGGCGCGGTTCTCGTTCCTGCTGTCCCTGCCGATCATCGCCGGGGCGGGGCTCTACAAGGCTACCGATCTCGCGCAGACCGGCTTCCAGGGGTACGAGGCGCAGTTCTTCTGGGGCTTCGTGTCGTCGGCGGTGAGCGGGTTCCTCGTGATCTGGGGGTTGCTGAAGTACCTGAAGCGCCACGACTTCAAGGTGTTCATGCTCTATCGGGTGGCGGTGGCGGCGCTGGTCATCGGGCTCGTCGCCGCCGGGGTGCGAGAGGCCACGCTCTGAGGACCGAGCCAGTACTCTGATATGGACTAGTTGCCCGGCGCCGGCGGTACCTTCCCGAGGGCGATCACGACCCAGGGGGTGAAGCCCTCCCGTTCGTAGAGGCGCAGCGCGTCGTGGTTCGTCGCCAGCACACCGATCGCGAGCTCCTCGATGCCGAGCGCTCGGAGCTCCGCGTACACGGTCTGCAGCAGCGCCGTCCCGACGCCCGCACCGCGCATGCCCTCGAGCACCGCGAGCGACTGGAGCTCGGCGAAACGATCGCCCGTGAGGTGTGAGTCGTCAGGCCCGCCGTGCATCGAGACGACCGCGTAGCCGATCGGCCCCGTGCCCGAGTCGTCGGTCTCCGCGAGGAGCGCGAACGCGTCGGGCGCCGCGAGCCAGCGCCGATACCGCTCTCGTCGCAGCGCCCACCACCCGTCCTCGTCGCGCGGGGGGATGCCCGGGATCGCGGGGTCGACGGTGAGGTGGTAGGCATGCATCGAGCGGGCGAGCGGCTCGAGGTCGTCGACGCGCTCGGCGCCCACCTTCACGATGCGGATACCCTGCTCCTGCACGATAGGCCGGAGCGTACCCAGGTCACGCGAGGAGGCGCACGCGATGGATCGACCGACCCTGCAGCGTTGGCTCGACGGCTACGTCGCCGCATGGCGATCGAACGACGCCGCCGCGATCGGCGAGCTGTTCACGACCGATGCCGAGTACCGCTACCACCCGGCCGACGAGCCCCTGTTCGGACGCGACGCGATCGTCGCCTCGTGGCTCGAGGAGCCCGACGAGCCCGGCACGTGGGACGCGTGGTACGAACCGTTCGCGGTCGAGGGTGCTCGCGGGGTCGCGACCGGCGTCAGCACGTACTTCGGCGCCGACGGTACGCCCGAGCGTGTCTACGACAACGCCTTCGTGATGGAGTTCGACGAGCATGGACGCTGCAGGGCGTTCACCGAGTGGTTCCGCCAGCGGCCGTCGGTCGGCTGAGAGGATCGCCTGGCGTCAGCCCCCCTTTAGCTCCCGCAGCCATGCCTGCAGGCGCGGCAGGTGTTCCTCGTAGTGATCGGGTCCCGACTTGCGGATCCACGCGAGCGCCGCCTCGCCGGGCTCGGCCATCTCGGTCCACGCATGGAGCATCCTGGCGCGGGCGGCGATCGCCTGGGCCTTGACGTCGGCGAGCGGCACGTCACGCATGGCGTCGAGGAACCGGGCGTTCAGCTCGTCGAGCTCGTCCGTGCGCAGCTCCACGTAGGTCCCGCCACGGATCTGCTCGAGCGCGGCGCCGGCTTCCGCGAGCCACGTGCCGATGTGGGCGAACCCGTCCTTCGCCGTCCATCCCTCGGCGAAGTAGCCGGGCACGAGCGTCTGATCGGGCTCGAACGCGTCGATCGTCGAGCGCAGCTCTCCCCAGAGCCGAACCTCCTCGCTCGCCATCTGCCGATCGACGTTCATCGCGTGGCCCTCCCACCAACGGATCGACACGATACGCGTGTGTGGCGGTGGTGTGACGACTCCGCGACGAAGCATCGCGAACCGTTCCCTCTCGGGCAGACGCCATGCGAGGCTCGCGGCCATGGAGCAGACCTACGTTTCGTGGGCGATGGTGTTGATCGGGCTCGGTGCCGCGTCGGCGGGGGGTGTCGGGCTCTTCCTCCCCGTGGGCCAACGCCTCGCGGTCGCGCTCTCCCTGGTGCTCGGCGCCGGCGTCGGCGTCGCCTCGCTGTTCCTGTTGCAGATCGCCGGAGGGTTCGGCGATCCAGAATCGGTCGCCCTCGCGTTCCTGATCGCATCGGGGGTCGGGTTCGCGGCCGTGATCGGCGGGCTGGCCATCTTGATCCGACGCGTGCGAGGCGCGTAGCCGGGCGGCCTAGACGCCCGCGAGGGTCATCTCGCCGATCAACACCGACGGCGTGCCGACGCTCGAGAAGAACCGGAGGTCGTCGCCGACCCCCGTGATGCCGGCCAGCATCTGCGGCAGCGTGGAGGCGATCGTCATCTCGCGGAGCGGCTCGCCGAGCCCCCCGCCCTCGATGCGCAGGCCGGTCGCGCCGACGCTGAACTCGCCCGAGATCGGATTCGCGCCCGAGTGCACCCCGGAGACCTCGGCGATCAGTACGCCACCCTCGGCCTGTCGGAGCAGCTCGTCGAACGTTGTCGAGCCGTTGTCGAGATAGAAGTTCGACGTGCCCACACCCGGCGACCCCTTGTACGAGCCGCGCTTGGCGTTGCCGGTCGATCGCTGGCCACCGCCCATGCGCGCCGCCGTGTAGGTGTCGTGGAGGAACCCGTTGAGCCTGCCCGCCGTGAACAGCTCGGTGCGTCCGCTCGGCACACCCTCGCCGTCGAAGGGCGCCGCGCCCGGACCGTCGAGGATCGTGCCGTCGTCGACGAGCGTGAAGAGCTCGGAGCCGACCTCGCGCCCCACCATCTCGGCGAACAGCGATCGACCCTTCAGCACGTTCTCGGCGTTGAGCGCGGCGGCAAGCACCCCCAAGAACTCCTCGGCCGCGAACTGGTCGAGCACGACGGGCACCTTGGCGGTCACCGGCTTCGTCGCGCCGAGCATGCGCACGGCCCGGTCGATCGCTTCGTCGGCGATCGCGTCGGGGCCGAGCTCGTCGAGCGCGCGGGCGATGCGGTAGGAGAACCCGGTCTGGGTCTCCTCGCCCTCGACGGCGAGGGTCACCGCGACGACCCACGCGTCGGTCCGCGCGTACTCGGCGTCGACCCCCGCGGTCGAGGCGATCGCGGCCCGTGAGACGGCGTCGCCAACCTGCGCGAGATCGACCTTCGTCACCCTGGGGTCGGTCGTGACGAGCCGGCGCTCGAGGTCGAGCGCCATCTGCACCTTGTCCGCGGTGGCCACCTCGGCGGAGTCCTCTCGGAACAGCGCGGGGATCGGTGTGATCGGCTCGGCCGAGGGAAGCACGTTGAACTCGTCGGGCTCGGTCAGGGCCGCGTTCTCCCGTGCCCTGGCGACCGCGGACCGCACCTCCTCGATCGACGGGTCCGCGGCGTACGCGTACCCGAGCCGGCCGTCGCGGATCAGGCGCACCCCGACGCCGCGCGACTCTGCGAACTCGAGGCCCTCGACCTCGCCGCGCAACGCCCTCGCCTCGGTCTGGCGCGACTCCTCGGCGTACGCCTCGACGGCCTCGTCGGCTTCGGCGGTCTCGACCGCCGCCCGAACGAGCTCGCCGAGATCAGCCACCGGTGCCTCCCACCGTGATCCTCGAGATTCGCAGCGTCGGCGATCCGCTGCCGACGGGCGCGCTCTGGCCGTCCTTGCCGCAGACCCCTTCCCAGGTGTCGAAATCGTCGGCCACGGCGTCGACCGCGCTCATGACTTCGATCGCGCGTCCGATCAGGTTCGCACCCCGTACCGGAGTCGTCGCCTCGCCCTGCTCGATCGTGTACCCCTCGCTGACGCCGAACACGAAGTCGCCGGTCGCCGGGTTCACCTGGCCGCCGCCGAGCGCGGTCACGTACACGCCGCTCGGCGTGTCGGCCAGGACCTGCTCGGGCGTCGCCGCGCCGTTGAGGATGTTCGTGTTGGTCATGCGCACGACCGGCGGCGACGCGTAGGACTGCCGGCGGCCGTTGCCGGTCGACTCGACGCCGTCCTTCTCGGCACGCAGCCGGTCGTAGAGGAACCCCTGCAGCACACCGTCGGTGAACAGCACGGTGCGTTGCGCCGGCGTGCCTTCGTCGTCGAAGGTGAACGAGCCCCAGCCATTGGGGATCGTCGCGTCGTCGACGCCGTCGATCAGCTCGCTCGCGCACTTCGTGCCGACGAGCCCTCGGTAGACGCTCGCTTCCTTGTCGATCGCGTCGGCCTCGAGCGGATGGCCCACCGCTTCGTGGAACAGCACGCCGCCCATGCCCGGTGCGAGCACGACGGTCATCTCCCCCGCCGGCGCCGGCACGGCGTCGAGCATCGTGACCGCGCGCTTGGCCGCGACCTCGGCGGTCGCGCGTGGCGTGTGCTCATCGACGAACTCCACGCCGGCACACGAGGCCGGTCCGTGGAACCCTGTCTGGATGTTGTCGCCCCGCTTGGCCACCACCTGCGAGACGATGCGGATGCGGGGGCGTTCCTCCTCGACCCAGCGACCGTCGCTCGTTGCGATCAGACGACGCTGCAGGGAGTCGCCGTAGACGCCGACGACCTGCACGACCTCGGGACTGAACGCACGCGCCGCGTCGTCGAGCTCGCGCAGCCACCCCACCTTGTCGGCCGCGGGGACCGTGCCGGCCGGGCGCTGCACCGCGTTCGTCAGCGGACCTTCGAGCGTCCGCAGGTCGAGCACCGACCCGGGCTCGCCCGCTCGCAGCGCCGCGCTGGCCGCGTCGGCAGCCTCGAGCAAGGCATCACGATCGAGCCGGTTCGAGTACGCGTAGCCGTAGCTCATGCCGTGGGTGACGCGCACCCCGGCGCCTCGATCGAGCCCGGTTGTGAGCTCCTCGACCTTGCCGTCGTCGAGGCGGATCGACGTGCTCGCCGTCTCCTCGACGAATACCTCGGCGAACGCGCCACCGCGCGCGCGGGCTGCGGTGAGCACTTCCTCAACGAGGGCGCGGTCGAGCATGGCGGCGATGCTAACAGGGGGTACAGTCAGCGCCCGGGGGGCGATGGGGGCATGCGGAACGCGACGACGATCGTGATGACGGCGCTCACGGTGCTCGCGGCGGGATGCGGTCGCGACGAGCCCACGGCCCTGCCCGATCCCCTCGAGACCGGGTCGCCGGTCGAGATCCCCGAGGCGACCACCCCGTCGATCGATCCCGAGGCCGAGACCGGCTTCACGGCCGGCACGGCATCGGTCTCGATCACCGGCGCCCTGAACCTCACCGAGAACTACCCGAACCTCGGGCTACCGGCGCTCTGGATGCCGCCGCCCGGCGAACTCGCGATACGGTGGCGAGGGCCGGAGCGCGAGCTCACGCTGATCGGTGCCTCGTTCACCGCCCAGCAGCCCACCTCGCCGGAGCGCGTGCTGACCTTCGCCGTGCGCGGCACCGACGGTCCGATCGCGTTCGTGTCCGACGCCGGCGAGTGCCTCGTGACGATCTCGCCCGCGCTGCCCGACGAGATGGGCGGAAGCTTCCTGTGCTCCGCGATCGCCGGCACCACCGAGGACGGCTCGACGGTGACGGTGAGCGCCCAGGGCACGTTCGCGGCGGAGTGACACCCACGAACACGTCCGATGCACGCCGTGGGCACGACGGCCGCCAGATCCACGACGCGAGGCCGCACGGGACGGACCTCGTCTGGCTCGCCGCGCTGACCGCGGTGCTGGTCGCCATCTTCGCGTGGCCGGGGCTCTTCCGCGGATGGGACTTCGGTCCCGGCCCCGACGAAACCGTCTATCTGTGGTGGACGCGCCTCGGCGCGGCGGAGGGCATCGCGCTCGTTGGCGCCAGGCCGGGCGTCGCCGCGCTGATCGCCGCCGTCGCGGGTGCGCTGAGCCTCCCGCTCGTGCCCGCACTCGCGGGGCTGCAACAGGCCCTGGGCGTCTCGATCGGGCTGGCCTCCGTGGCGCTCGTGCACGGACGGGCCCACGGTGGTCGCCCCGGTTGGACCCTCGCGGGCCTCATGGCCGGGGTCTTCGCCGTGCACCTCGCCGACGGCTACGTCGCGAATCTGGCGTTCACGGCGACGTTCCTCGCCGCGGCGGCGGCGCTCGCCCGGCGAACCCGGCTCGGTGTGATCGCGGCGGCGTTGTTGCTCGGCGGGGGCGGGCTCTCGCATCCGCAGTTCTTCCTCGCGGGCGCGGCGATCCTCGTCGCCGCGGCGGCCGTCGCGTGGGTGCTCGAACCCGAGCACGGCTGGCGCTCCGACGCCGGGCGGGTACTCGTGGCGCTCGCCGGTGGCGGCCTCGTCGTCGGCGCCGGACTGTTGTCGATGCTCCTCGGGCCGGCTCGGCTGTCGGTCGACACGTCGAAGGACGGCTTCCTCCGTCGAGCGGGGCTCGACGACGCGCTCACCCGCAACTACCTCCACCGGTTCCGCGAAAGCGTGCGACGGTTCGCGCCGTGGGTGACGCTGCCGCTGGCGGCGATCGGCACCCTGCAGGTGCACGGGTTCACCCGGCGGTTCCTGATCGCGTGGGCGGCGTTCACGGTCGTGGGCGTCCCCGTGGGCATCGCCACCGGGTGGTTCCCTCCCGAGCGCGTGATGACGTTCGGGTTCGCGCTGCCGATCCTCGCCGCGCAGGGCGTCACGTGGGTCTGGGAACGCACCGAGCCCCGGCGTTGGCTCACGGTCGCCTCCACGGTGGTCCTCCTCGGGCTGTTCGCGCTGCCGGCGCTGGACACCCAGCGTTCACAGCACCCGTACATGACCCGCGAGGACCTCGCCTCGGCGACCCTGGTCGGCAGGATCGCCGAGACGCTGCCGACCGACACGCCGCTCGTCATCGTGGTGGACGACCCCGATCGGTTCGTGACGTTCAACGCCACGAACGTCGCGAACATCGCGCGTGCCGCCGTGCCGGCCGACCGCGCCGACGACGTGTACGTCTACGTGGGCGCGTTGGACGACCTCGAGGCGGACCGCCCGACCGAGCGGGGCGAGGAGGAGTACGACGCGCTGTCGCGGATCACACTCGCCGACATCCCCGAGGGGGAGCGAGCGATCTTCGTCGCCCCCGAGTGGAACGTCGACCCTTCCCCGCTCATCGACGACCGGCTCGTGACCTGGCACGCGGCGGCGGTTGGCGCCGATCCGGCCGAGGGTGCGGAGGTTCGTTCGTCGGTGCCCGATCCCCGCCCGCTGCCGGCGGGCGACGGCGAGCTGGCGCCGTCGTCCCCCTTCGCGATCGCGCTCGCCGGGCCGGCAGTGCTCGCGCTCCTCTGGGTCGTCGGCGCCGGATGGGCCCGGTGGGCGTTCGACGATCGGGTCGCGGTGGCGGCGTCGGCCCCGGCGTTCGGCGTCGCCGCGCTCACGGTCGCCGCGCTGGCCCTCGAGCGCCTGGGCGTGCCCCTCGACGGGTGGTGGGGGCCGGCCCTGGCCTCAGTGCTCGCCGCCCTCGGCGGGTATGCGCTCCGGATCGTGCAGGGGACGGCGGTCCACGATCCGACGTCGCAGGTCGACGAGGCACCAGATCACGAGCACGAGCATGGCGGGCGTCACGATCCAGTGTCCGACCCATAGGTTCACGGCGAACGCGTCGGGGTAGCGCAACGGCTCGGTCGACCACTGGGCGAGGGCGAGCGCCGCTCCCGCCGCGATCACCGTCGACCTCGGCGGCCTCGGCAACAGCCACGCCAGCGGCAACACCCACGCCACGTACCAGGGGAGCAGCACGGGCGCGAGCAGCATCAGGGCCACGAGCGACCATCCCATCGCTGCCCCCACGGCCTCGATCGGCTCGCGATCGACCGCCCGGCGAGCGACGTCGCGGGCGAGCCGTATGAACGTCACCACCAGCACGACGGCGAACACCACTCGGGCGAGCCAGCCGAGGGTGCCGAAGCTGAGCCAACCGAACACCTTCCGTACCAAGACCGACGGCGCGAGCCACCCCTCGTGTCCGGCGAGCTCGAGCATGCCGAGGGTCGGGTCCTCGGCCTGCAGGTACGGCACGGCGAAGACGAGGCCGACCGCGATCGCCAGGCCCACGTGGGTCGCCGCCGTGCGCCCTCGCTGACCTCGTGGCGATCGCGCGACGCACCAGACGATCACGAGGACGAGGGGCAGCGCGACGGACGCCTTGATCAGCGCGCCGAGCGCGAGCAGCGCGACGGCGGCGAGACTCCGGCCGCGCACCAGCAGCAGGAACCCCAAGGAGATCGCGAGCGCGACGAGCACGTCGTTGTGACCGCTCGCCACCGCATGGAACAGCACGGCGGGGTTCAGCCCGAAGGCCGCGACCGCGAACGCGGCCCGGCCGGGTCGCACGCGGAGCGCGGTCGCCGCGATCACGGCGATCGTGGCCACGCTCGCGAGCCCAGCCAGCCACCGGTAGGCGTCGATCTGGTCGGCCGGAGCGTCGAAGGTGCGGGCGATGCCGCGGGAGATCGTCGTGAAGACGGGCCCGTACACCGCGGGGGTGTCGACCCACTTCGGTCCCACCAACGGCCAGAGCTCGTCGCCACCGAACTCCACCGGCGTGTGCACGTACGGGTTCTCTCCGTAGACGGCTGCAATGCGTCCGTAGAACGCGTAGGAGTAGACGTCGCGCGAGAAGAGCAGCGGCGCCAACGCGACCACGACGACGTTGGCGATGACGGCGAGCACCACGACCGTGCGCAGCCGCACCGTGCCCCGCCACGTTTCACGCAGCAGCACGAGGAACCCGGCGACCGCGAGGGCCGCGGCGAGCACACCGGCCGCGATGAGCCACGAACCGGTCAGCCGGTCGAGGCCGGCGGCGGTCGCCAACGCCGTGAGCGGCCCGCTCGGCTCGGCGCCGGCGGGCAGCACCGGCTGGAACGGCGACCCCGGCGCAGCAGCGACGAACGCGCAGACCAGGAAGCCGGCGACCGCGAGCACGATCGCACGGGTCGCGCCACGCGACGACGCCTCGGGGGAGCGTGCGTCGGGACGAGGCGAGCCGGACGGGGCCGCACCGGGACGCTGCACGGCGCCGACGGTATCACCGCACCGGGCTGGTCCGGGCCCCCGTTCTCCCCGGGCTCCTGGACCGTTCGAAGCGACCGAAGATCGCCACCAGCCCGAAGAGGATCAGCCCCGGCACCGCCACCCAGACGACACGCTCGAGCCACCACCTCGCCGTGCTGTCCTGCTCGTGGCCGAGACCGAGCGGCCACAGCAGCAACACGGCGAGCAAGAACGCCGTCATGTGCCAGAGGAACAACGTCATGATCACGCTGTTCACCACGATCGTGGCCCGCCAGACCGGCGCTCGCTGGAGCCATCGGGTGAGGGATGGTCGCAACAGCATCGCCGCCCCGATCGTCCACACGCCACCGAGCAGGAAGCACAGCGTCGGCGGGAAGGCGTTGGACACGCGTTCCACGTCGGTGCCGAGCAGACTCTTCGGGTAGTGCCCGATGCCCGGGAACCAGTCGAACCGCACGTCTCCGAACGGACGGAACAGGTCGGGGGTGGTGAGCACGACCAGGCCACCGAGACCGGCCACCACCATCGCCCAGAACGCACGGCGGGGCCAGCGCAGCATCGAGCCGTCGCCGTACGCGTGGCCGAGCTGGTGCGGCAGGAGCAGCACGAACACCACGTTGACCCATCGGGCGAGCGAGACCCCGCCGACGAAACCGACCAGGTCGGCCACCACGGCGCCGAGCAGCATCGCGGCCGGCACCCACAGGCCGAACCGCTCGTGCAGGCGGATCGTCACCGGCGCCACCGCCACGACCACGAGGTAGACCGCCAGGAACCACAGCGGGCCGAAGGGCACCGTCGCACCCGGCGGCAGCATGCCGCGGAGCAGGGTCACGTCGCCCCAAAGCCGCGGACCGCTCGGCGCCCCGATCTCCAACAGGTGCATCGCGCCCATCACGACCGCCCACACGCCGAGGAACACCAGCGACGGCCGGAGCAGCCGGTCGAGACGGCTCCGCACGAACGCGCCGCTGTGCTCGCCGCGACGCATGAACGCCTGGTACGCGACGTAGTTTGAGAAGCCGCCCACGAAGAAGAAGACCGGCATCACCTGCAGGAACCAGGTCGCGAGCCAGAGGAACGACGTCGTGCCGACCGCGCTGTGCGTGCCGATCACGCCGTCCTGCCAGTAGATCAGCCCGATCAACCAGTGGCCGACCACGACGGCGATGATGCTGGCAGCACGCAGGAAGTCGACGACGCGGTCGCGCGAGGCGGGCGTCGTCGCGACCAGTTCGTCGATCTGCGCGCCCATCCCGCGATACTGCGATACTCGCCGGGTGAGTTCGAGCAACGACGCGACCGGATCCGGCCCCTGGCCCGAGCCCGACGAGGCCGATGCACGGGCCGAGGCGGAGCGACTCGGCGCCCGTGCGGCGGCGGTCACCGCCGATCTCGACGCGGCCGGCGACCGCGCGGTCGATCATCTCGACGACATCGACGACCACGTCGAGGCCTGGGACCGGCGCACCGACCCCCAGGGCTCCAGGGGTGTCTCTCTCGGGGTGGCGGGTCTGAGCGTCGCGTACCTGCTGATCCTGCCCGTGCTGCTCGCGATCGGCATCTACACCTACGTCACCGTCTACGCGATCGTGAAGGCGGTCGACGCGGGTCCGGACTCGGCCGACGCCGGGGTGGTGCTGCTCGGGGTCGTGGGGCTCGTGACCCTCTTCATCGTGCTGCTCGGCGGCGGCCTGTGGGCGATCGGCCGCGCCGCGGATCCGAAGAAACGCCCGAAGTACTGACACGGCCTTCGACAGAGGAAGGGCCGAGCCGACGGCCCGGCCCTTCCGGTCGTGACGTTCGGTCAGACGGCCACCGGACGACGAGGGACCGGCTCGACCGGCGTCGACGGGGGGATCGTCGGGACGGTCGGAGGCGTCGGTGCCGCCTCGGGCTCGACGAACCGTCCTTCCTTGCAGTCACGCCACTTCATGTACACGTACACCGGGATGCCGAGCATCAAGAGCATGAAGCCCTTGAACACGATGTCTGATCCGGCACCCGCGATCGTCCACACGGAGTAGGCGAACGCCAGCAGCGCGATGCCGCCATCGATCGCGAGCCGACGGCCCGCGAACCGGGCACGGTCGGCGAACAGCAGGTACATCTGCGCGGCCGCCGAGTACGCATACGGGATCAGCGTGGTCAGGGTCGCCAGCAGCAGGATGAACGTGAACTGGTCCACGAGAGACTTCGTGTAGTTCATCAGCATGAGCCCGGTCAACAGCAACGAGCTCACGACCAGTCCGAAGACCGGCGTGCCGGTCCGCCCCGACACCCTCGCGAACCGCTCGGGGAACAGCCCGTCGCGGGCTGCGGCGAGCGGCACACGTCCCGTGAGCAGGATCCAGCCGTTCAGGCACCCGAAGATGCTGACCAGCGCGACCATGGCGACCGCGTCGTCCCAATAGCCGGCACCGCCGAAGATCGCGGTGGCTGCGGCTGCGAACGGGCTCGCCGAATCCTGCAGCGTGGTGACGGGGATCACGCCCATGATCGCGACGGTCGCCAGGATGTAGACGAGGGTAGTCGCGATCGTGCCGATCACGGTCGCCCGCGGGATGTTCCGCTCGGGGTTCGCCACCTCCTCGGCCGGCACGGTGGCCGACTCGAGACCGATGAACGCCCACAGCGTCAGCGTGGCCGCAACCGTCACACCGCCCAGCAGGCCGTCGCCCATGCCCATCCCGTTCGGGGCGAAGGCGGTGTAGTTGCCGCCTTCGACGAAGAAGATCCCGATCAGGCCGATCGCGAGCAGCGGGACGAACTTGAGCACCGTGGTCACGGCCTGCACCCAGCCGGACTCGCGGACGCCTAGGACGTTGACGAGCGTGAGCAACCAGACCAGGCCGATCCCGACGAGCGCGCCGTAGATCGCGGTCTCGGAGAGCGCCGGGAAGAAGAAGGCGAGGTAGCCGACGAAGGCGATCGCGAGTACCGCGTTGCCCGCCCATGCCGCGATCCAGTAGCCCCACGCCGTCTGGAACCCGATGAAGTCACCGAACGCGCGTCTGGCGTAGACGTACGGGCCTCCCGTGCGTGGATACGCCCGGCCGAGGTTCGCGAACACCAACGCCAGAACGATGGCGCCGACCCCCGTGAAGACCCATGCGAGCAGTGAGCCCGCGCCATTCGTCACGCTCACCCCCGCCAACGCGGACGGCAGCGTGAACACCCCTGAACCGATCATGTTCCCGACCACCAGGGCCACGGCCATGAACAATCCCAAGCGGCGGAGTCTCCTCGTTCGACCGGCCGTCGTGACGCCGGTCGGAGCCTGCGTCGTCTGCATCTCCCTCACCCCTTCCGAGCTAGGGAAACCGATCCACCCTCACGCTACGTTCGCCCGAACATCCGGCACTGGGCAGCCGGGCCCGCCGCGTGCGGGACCACCGGACGGCCGCTTCACCCACCGCGGTACGCTGGTTCGATGCGCATCGCCTTCGTCTCCACGTGGCCCTCACGGCGCTGCGGCATCGCCACGTTCACGAGCGACCTGATCGAGGCCGTGCACGCCGCCGACGAGTCGGTCGTCTGCGAGGTCGCGGCGATCGACGAGCGGAACTCCGTGCGTGCCTACGGGCCCGAGGTCCGTTGGCGCATCCGGCAGGGCTCGCCCGACGGCTACGTGGCGGCGGCCCGGGCGATCGGCGGCTCCGACGCCGACGTCGTCTGCGTGCAGCACGAGTTCGGCCTGTACGGGCTCTGGAAGGACGAGGCGTGGGAGGGCGACACGTGGATCGAGGGCACGTACATCGACCACCTCACACCGTTCCTGCAGGAGGTCGGGAAGCCGGTGGTCGTGGCGATGCACACCGTGCTGCCCGAGCCCAGCGACGCGGTGCGCGACGCCGTCCGGTCGATCTCGGCGAACGCCGACCACCTGATCGTGATGGCCGAGACCGCCGTCGACATCCTGCGCGAGGTCTACGGGGTCACGACACCCACGACGGTGATCCAGCACGGTATGCCGCACATCGAGCCGCGCGGCCGGCGCAAACTGAAGGAGAAACTGGGCCTCGCGGGCCGACAGATCGTGGCGACGTTCGGCCTCGTGGGCCCGGGCAAAGGCCTCGAATACGTGGTCGAGGCGATGCCGTGGGTCGTGCAACACCACCCCGACGCGCTCTACCTGATCGCCGGCCAGACCCATCCCGAGCTCCTGCGTCATCACGGCGAGGAGTACCGGAACAAGCTCACGGCGATGATCGAGAGCCTCGGACTCGACGACAACGTGGCGTTCCTGAACCAGTACCTGCGGCAGAAGGACATCATCGAGCTGCTGCTCGCGACCGACATCTACGTCACGCCCTACCTCGATCCGAACCAGATCACGAGCGGCACGCTGAGCTACGCGCTCGGCGCCGGCAAGGCGGTCGTCTCGACTCCGTACCTGCACGCCGAGGAGGCGCTCGCCGACGAGCGCGGACTGCTCGTGGACTTCCGCGATCCCGACCAGCTCTCGACGGCGATCAATTCGATCCTCGACGACCACGAGATGAAGTCGCGGCTCGAGCACAACGCGTACGCCTACGCGAACGAGTTCACCTGGCCCAAGACCGGCGCCCGGTTCATCGAGGTCATGCGCGACGTGGAAGCGTCGACACCGGCGAAGCGTCAGACGCAGGCGAGGCCCGGTGAGTGGGTGGCCGTGCCGATCGGCGCCCGCTTGGCCTCCAACCCGCTGATCACACCCGCCGACGTGACGCCGTCGCAGCCAGGTATGGAGGTGATCTCGACGATCAACGCGGGCGCCGCCCGTGTCGGCGACGAGGTCGTGCTGCTGCTGCGCGTCGCGGAACGCCCGAGCAGCGACGGCGACCTGCCCGACGGCGCTCGACTCGTCGACCTGCGCGGCGATCATCCGACGCTCAAGCCCATGCCCGATGGACTCGACCTCAGCGACCTGATCGGCATGCCGTTCTTCGACACGTCGGGTGATGTTCCGCGCATCGTGCTCGGATACGTGCGCCGCGATGAACCCGGTGTCGACCTCGACGATCCCCGAACGATCCGCTACCGCGATCTCGCCGACGGCCACCTGGGCGACGACGGCACGACCGACTACCTCACGCACACGTCGCACCTGCGGGTCGCCCGCAGTGCCGACGGAGAGCGCTTCGAGGTCGACCCCGCCCCCTCGGTGCTGCCGGTGTCCGAGCTCGAGGCCTACGGCGTCGAGGATCCACGCGTCACCGAGATCGACGGTGTCTTCCACGTCACGTACGTCTCCGTGAGCCGGCTCGGCATCACGACGAGCGCGCTGCGCACCACCGACTTCCGCACGTTCGACCGTCGCGGGGTGATGCTGCTCCCCGATCAGAAGGATGTCGTGCTCTTCCCCGAGCGGGTGCATGATCGCTACCTGGCGTTCACGCGCCCGATGCCCGGATCGTTCAGCCGCGTGTTGGGTATCTGGCTCGCCGAGTCGCCCGACCTCACGCACTGGGGGAAGCATCGCCCGGTCGCATTGCCCAGGCCGGACATGTGGGACGAAGCGAGGATCGGCGCGAGCCTCACGCCGTTCCGCGTCGACGGTGGGTGGCTCGAGGTCTACCACGGGGCTGACCGCACGAACCGGTACGGCATGGGCGCGATGCTGCTCGACGCCGACGACCCTTCGAGGGTCCTGGCTCGCTCGTCGCACCCGTTGCTCGGCCCGGAGCTCGACTACGAGCGCTCGGGGTTCCTGCACGACGTGGTGTTCCCGAGCGGGCATGTGATGCTCGAGGAGGGCCGTATCCGCGTGTACTACGGCGCAGCCGACTCGAGCCTGGCGGCCGCGGACTTCTCGGTGTCCGACATCCTCGCCCACCTCGATCCGTGCTGAGGCAGCTCGCCCGGCTCACCCGCCCGCTGCCGGCGGCCGGGCAAAGTGCATTGGCGCTCGCCGTGTACACCGACCCCGCGGGCGAGCTCGTCGTTGCCAAAGAATCGGGGTTCGAGGGTGTCGCCTGTGTCGACGACGCGGCGCGCGTGCTCGACGTGCTCTGCGACGTCTGGGTGCGCACCCATGACTCCGAGGTGAAACGGTGGGCCCGCGGTCTGCTCGAGTTCGTGCTGTGGATGCAGGGCGACGACGGTCGCTGGTGGAACTTCGTCTACGACTGGTCGGGCACGCGCAACGAGAACGGCGTGACATCGTCGACGGGTGAGAACTTCTGGCACGCGCGGGCCTTGCTTGGCGTCAGCCATGCGTGGCTCACGTTCGGAGATCAGCGGGCGCTCGAGGCGATGCATCGGGGGCTCGACCATGCCGTCACCCTGCCGGCGCCGGCCGACGTCCGTGCGCTGCACGTGCTCGTGGGCCTCCGACTGCTCGAGGAAGGCTCGATCCCTGGCATCGCCCCCGCCCTGCATCGTTGGGCTGAGGAGATCGCCGACCGGCGCGTCGGCGACGTGCTCATGAACAATCCCGACGAACGCGGCGAGCCGCATCTGTGGGCGCACGTGCAGGAGGGGGTGCTCGCCGACGCGGGCCAGGTGCTCGGCGACGAGACGCTGGTCGACGTTGCGCGCGCGAGCGCGAAGGCGTTGCTCGCTCCCATCGTCCGAAGCGGTTTCCACCGTCCGAGCGTGACCCCCTACGACGTCGCGTGCACGGTGTTCTCCCTCGATCGCCTCTCGCGGATCGGCGACGGTGAGTGGTCTGAACTCGCCATGTTGGCTCGCTCCTGGTTCGACCAGGTCGACCGGAGCGGCCGACCCGTGTACGACCGGGAAGCCGGCAGGGTCGCCGACGGCGTGGACGAGGGACGGGTGAGCGAGAACTCCGGCGCCGAGGCCAACCTGGTGGCTGCCGAGGCCCTCTTCGAGGATGCACTCGGGTCCGTGCCGGCGGCCGTCACTCTGCTGCCGCGTCCCGCGAACGGATGATACGTACGTAGTCCTCAAGGACCGGCTACGCAGACGCCGATACGCCGACCATGAACGTGTCCAAGCGGTTCCTCACCCTGCTTCTGTCCGTGATCGTGCTCGCGCTCCTGGCCTCCGTGAGTCTTGCAGGACCCGGCTCGTTCGGAAGAGCAGACGGTGAGCGTGACGACGTCGTCGTCACCGATGACGGAGAGGGTTGCGACGACGGGACCACCGACGAGGGTGACGGGACCACCGACGAGGGTGACGGATGCGAGTCGGACGACGGTGACGACTCCGAGGGAGAGACCGACGCGGGTGAGCATGCGGAGGAGGGCGATGACGAAGCCGCCGAGCGGGAGGCAGCATGCCTCGACGCGGCCGGCATCGACTCATCCGAAGGAACGATCGAGGAGGACGGCGAGGCGAGGGAGGCGCACGGTCTCGACAACGCGATCGAGCACGTCCTCGCGAACTGCCTGAAGAATCCGCAAGCGCCGGGTCTGCTCAACGCTCTCCAGCGGCTCGCCGACAACCGCGAGCGCCACGGGGCGCACGAGGAGTGGAAGGCCGAGCAGCAAGCGGCCAAGGACGCGCGCAAGGCCGAGCAGCAAGCGGCCAAGGACGCGCGCAAGGCCGAGAAGGACGCCAGCACCTCGGGTCACGGCAAGGGGCTCGGCGGTGCCGGCGGGCACGGGAACCCCCACGACGGCGGTTCCCAGGGGAACGGCCACCACTGAGGCCGATCCGGGAACGGCGACGGGCCCCATGCGGGCGCGGCCCGTCGCCGTTCCGTTCTCCTTCCCGAAGGTCGGTCGGTCAGCCCGGCCGGTTCGCGTGTTCCAGGCGGAGCTGACCGCAGGCCGCGTCGATGCGCCGACCGCGCGTGTCGCGCACGGTGACGTTCACACCGCCGGCATCCAGCACGCGCACGAACGACTCGATGCGTCGCGGTCCGCTCGGGCGACTCGGCCAGCCAGGGGTCGGGTTCAAGGGGATCAGGTTCACGTGGGCGCGCAACCGGTACGCGATCGACGCGAGCTTACCGGCCTGTTCGTCGGCATCGTTGACGCCGCCGATCATCGCCCACTCGATCGACGGCCGGCGACGCGTGCGATCGCGCCACGCTGCGATCGCGGCTTCCAGCTGCGCGAGCGGATATAGGCGGTTGGGCGGTACGAGCTCGTTCCGGAGCTCGTCGTCCGCCGCATGCAGGCTCACCGCGAGGCCCACCTGCGGGTGGTCCATGCCCAGACGCTCGATCCCCGGCACGAGCCCTACCGTCGACACCGTGATGTGGCGAGCGCCGAGCCGCATGCCACGCGGCTCCATCAGCCGCGCGACGGCGTTGCGCACCGGCCGATAGTTCGCCATCGGTTCGCCCATGCCCATGAACACCACGTTCGTGAGCCGCTGCGGGGTCGAGTCGGGAAGATGAGCAGCCTCACGCCGGGCCCACACGACCTGCGCCGCGATCTCGCCGGCGGTGAGGTTCGACTCCAGGCCCATCTGCCCGGTCGCGCAGAACCCGCAACCCATCGCACACCCCACCTGCGACGAGACGCACACGGTCACCCGGTCGCGGTAGCCCATCAGCACCGCCTCGATCACGTGCCCGGCGGCACCGAGGCGAAGCAGCGCCTTCCTCGTCGCGCCGCGGTCGGCGGTGCGCTCGTCGAGCACCTCGACGAGGAGCGGAAGCTCGGCGGCCAGGCGCTCCCGGAGCGCGGGCGAGACATCGGTCATCTCGTCGTACCGTGCGGCCCGCTTCCACAGCTGGGAGTACACCTGCGCGCCTCGGAACGCCGGCTCGCCCCACGCGGTGAGACGCTCGGTCAATCCATCGATCGTCAGGTCATAGACGGTCATCCGCCGAGCGTACGGCACCCGCGAGCCGATCCACCCGCGTGTCGAGGGAGGCGTGCTCGACGCGTCCCGGCTAGGCTGCGGCCGTGCCGACCGCGTTGATCCGAGCCTTCCCGATCACCCGGCCCTTGGACCTGCGTCGCACGATGATGCCCCTTCGGCGTGGCACCGGCGACCCGACGATGCGGGTGGGAGAAGACGAGGTCTGGCGAGCGACGCGTATGCCTGAGGGACCCGCCACGCTCCACCTCACGAGGCAGGGCGACCGCCTGATCGCGGAAGCCTGGGGTCCCGGCGCCGACGCCGCCCTCGAGCAGGCGCCCGGCTGGTCGGGACTCCTCGACGACGATCAGGCGTTCCGCGCGCATCACCCGCTGGTCGCGGACCTGCACCGTCGCCTGCGGGGCGTGCGACTCACTCGAACCGCGCACCCGAGCGAGGCGCTGATCCCCGCCGTGCTGGAGCAGAAGGTGACCGGGCTCCAGGCCCGACGCGCCTACCGGCGACTCGCCCTCTCGCTCGGCGCGCCTGCTCCGGGGCCGGCCGATCTCGTGATGCCGCCCGATCCAGACGCGGTCGCGAGCCTCCCGTCGTTCCGCCTCCATCCGTTCGGCGTCGAGCGCCGCCGGGCCGAACGCCTGATCGGGCTCTGTCGCCGGGCGGTGCAGATCGACGCCCTCGTTGCGGTTCCACCCTCGACCGCGCGCGAACACCTCGAGACGTTCCCGGGTATCGGACCCTGGACCGCGGCCGAGGTGGCGCGCCTCGCGCTCGGCGACGCCGACGCCGTCTCGGTCGGCGACTACCACCTCCCCAACGTCGTGACGTGGGCGTTGGCTCGGGAACCGCGTGGCGACGACGCGCGCATGCTGGAGCTGCTCGCGCCGTACGCAGGCCAACGTGGACGGGTGCAGATGCTCCTCGAGGCGGCCGGCATCGAGGCACCGAAGTTCGGACCGCGCTCCGACGTCCGGTCGATCGATCGCATCTGAGCGCGACGATCCCAACGACGTGACTCGACCAGGAGGAGGACTGACCCCGCCGGCCAATCTCCTGCCCGACGTCTCGTGGTGCTATCCGTGTACCGAGCTTCATCGTGAGACCTCGGACGACGCCGGGCGACGGCGCCGCTAGGGTTGGTGGAATGGATGGCAACTCCCTGGTGGCCTTCGTTCGCTACCACGCCTGGGCGAACGATCGGATCCTGACGACCGCCGCCGATCTATCCGACGACGAGCTCCGGAAGGAAGGTGTGCTCGACCACGGGAGCGCCTTTCAGACCATCCGTCATCTCGTCGACGTCGACTGGAGCTGGCGCGAGTTCTGCATCGGCAACGACGTGGGCGAGACGTACGTGTGGGACCATGGGTTCACCCTCGAGGACCTCAGCGCCCTGCACGCGTTCTGCCTCGAGGAGGACGTGCGGCTCCGTAGGTTCGTCGAGTCGCTCGACGACGAAGCGCTGGCCGAGCCCTGGGGCACTGATTCTCGCTTCATGAGGCCACGGTGGCTCGTGGTCGCCCACATCATGAGCCATGGAACGCAGCACCGAAGCGAGCTTGCCCGGTACTTCACCGAATGCGGGCACTCCCCGGGCGATCTCGACAACCTCCTCGACGCGTTCGACCTCCCCTGGCCGGACACCACCGATACGCCGGGCACGTGACCACAGGTGGCGGAGGAACTCCCCATCCTCCCGACGCCGGGGGACGCACCATCGCTCGCGAGCATCTCGCTACCCTCTCACCGTGAGACACGACCGGGAGACGCGGGCTGGGGGGATCGTTGTCAGGCCGACCAGCGAGGCCGACCTCCCAGGCATCATCTCCGGGATCGCTTCGCGGACCCCGGAGCAACACCGCCGACGCCTCGACGACCACGAGCGCGGGACCGGCTTCACTGAGCTGATCGCATGGCGCGACGGGGTCGCCGTGGGCTTCGTGGGCCTCGGCTTCCACGACGACTCGAGCCCCGAGGAATTGATGGAGTCACGCGGGTACGCCCTGGTGACCGACCTCCACGTCGAGGTCCCGCACCGCCGTCAGGGAGCAGGAAGGGCACTGATGCTCACGCTCGAGGACGTCGCGAGAGAAGCGGGCGCCGCCGGCGTGATCCTCGACGCCGCGACGAGCGAGTCATTCGCCGCCGCCCGCGCTCTGTACCGCTCGCTCGGATACGCAGATCAGGGCGGGCCGTACCTCGGCGGATGGAGCGACCCGGACGTCCCGGGCCGACACCTCGTCGATGAGCTCAGGGTCTGGCTGAAGCCATTCTCGGCCGGACACGACCGGCGGGCCGGCGGCACGCGACATCGAGACCGAGGTACTGTCGCCACGTGACCTCAGGCTCCTCCTCGACGTCTCGAGTTCGCGTCGCGAACCAAGTGCGTGGTATGGCCGGACGAGCCTCCCTGAGAATGCTCCCCATGTCACCAGAAGAGAACAAGGCGATGTTGCGTCGCATGATCCACGAGGTCATCGTCGGAGGCGACCTCGAGCTCATGGATCAGTTGGTGGCTCCCGACTTCATCAACCACAACGTGGTGGGCACTGGCGAGACCAGCCAGGCCCTGGGCGTCGAGAACTTCCGACAGGAGATCCTGGCTCTCCGCTCCGCTCTGACAGACCTCGCCATCGATGAGGTACACGTACTCGCGGACGGGGACTACGTCATCGCACATGTTCGAGGTCGAGGACCCCACACCGGGGAGTTCGGGGGCGTCCCTCCGACAGGCAAGTAGATGTGGCGTCGATGTCCATCGTCCGTTTCGAGAACGGGAAGTTCGCGGAGCGTTGGAACCTGGTTGACCGATACGGACTGCTGCAACAATTGGGCGACTTCCCCCCACCGTAGGGGGCTTTCGGGCTGCGTAACGGGAACCGTCCGGGGCAGAGGCTTGTGCGTTCGAGAGAGCCTACGTGCGGAGAGCAGGCCACCCGGAGCCTCGGGAGCAGACCGGCTACGCTGGCCAAAGTGGTTCATCGATTGCTTCTGGACGTCTCGAGCCTCGCCTATCGCGCGTACTTCGCCCTGAAGGATTCCGTGCGCGCGCCCGACGGGCGGCCGATGGGAGCGGTGCACGGGTACCTCGGCATGGTCACGCGGCTGATCGTTTCCCGCAGGCCCGACTCGGTGGTGCACGTCTACGACCACGACTGGCGACCGACGGCGCGCACGCTGCTGTACGAGGGTTACAAGGCCGACCGGCCGCCCGAGCCCGAGGACCTCACGCCTCAGTTCGTGTTGCTTCGCGGAATGCTCGAAGCGACCGGCGCGACGCAGGCCCACTCACCCGACTGGGAAGCCGAGGATGCGATCGGGGCGTTGTGTGCCCGCGGCCGGGAAGCGGACCGGTACGAGATCGTCAGCGGTGACCGCGACCTGCTGCAGCTCGTGCACGATCCCGACGTTCGACTGCTCTACACCCTGAGAGGAGTGAGCGAGCTCCGCGAGTTCGACGAGGAGACGGTCTTGAAGACCTACGGGGTGCCGGCGTCGCGCTACGCGGAGTTCGCGATCCTGCGAGGCGATCCGTCGGACGGGTTGCCGGGCGTGCGAGGGGTGGGCGAGAAGACCGCCCGCGCGCTCGTGCAGGCCTACCCCGACCTCGACGCGATGCTCGCCGACGCGGCGAGTGACCGTCCGGCAGCCGGCCCGTTGAAGGGTTCACCGGCACTGCGTTCCCGCTTGCTTGACGCCGCCGAGTACCTCGATGCGATGCGTCGCCTCGTGCCGATCAAGTCGGATGCTCCGCTCGAGGTGTGGAACGGCGATCGCGACGACGCGGTCGCGAACGAGCTCGCCGAGGTCAACGGTCTGCGCGGTCCCGTGCAACGGCTCCGTGCGGCCCTCGCGGGCCCCGTCGGCGGCGCAGGAGCGACGACGGGACCCACCTGACTCGCGCTCAGGTACCGACGCCTGCGCTCGGGTCCAGCTTGTCGCCCTTCTTCCGCGCCGCTGCGTCGGCCAAGCGGGAGCGCAGGCTGCGCACCGGTGCTGTATCGCCGTCGGCGTTCCCGGCCTCGAACGCCTCGCCGGGCTCGGCGAACGCGACCTCACCGTCGGGGGCGGACACCGATCCCCCATCGAGCTCGGCGGCTCGCCGCTCCGCGTCGCGCATGCGCCCGGCCATCTCGACCTGTGCGCGTCGCAGCTGCTGCACCTCACGCCGCAGGTCGTTGAGCTCGTCCCCGCTCCCCTCGGAGGCCCCGCCCTGCGCCGAGGCGGGGTCCGCGGAACCCTTGGCGCGACGCACGGCGTCCACCGCCTCGGCCCGGGCGCGTTCGATCGCCGCGCGTGCCTCGTCCCTCGCGGCGGCGATCTCGGCGTCGGCCCGCTCCTCGGCCAGCTCCGCCCGCCGGGCGGCGTCCGCGGCCTCGGCCTTGTACGCCTGCGCCGACGCCGTGGCCTCGGCCACGCGGATCTCGAGCTGCTGGAGGGTCTGCTCGACGTCGGAGGCGTGCACGGCGGCCGCGGTCTCCGTCGCGGACTCGGCCGCCCGCTCGGCATCCTGGGCCCGCGCCTCCGCTTCACGCAGGGCCTGCTCCATCTCTTGGGACCGGGCGGCGCTCTGGGAGGCCCGCTCCTCGGCGGCGCGCACGCGCCCTTCGGCCTCGGCGAGGGACGCCTCGAGGTCGGCCAGCCGGGCGCGGATCTCGGCACGGTCGGCCTCCATGCGCTCGCGCGCCTCGGCGGTGGCGGCGTCGATCTCGGCCTGCGCGGCCCGGGTGTCGACCGACGCGGCCTGCGCCTCGATCCTGGCTGCCTGCGCCTCGTTCCGAGCCTCGTCGACCTCGGCCCTCGCGCCCGCGAGGTCGGCGGCAGCCGTCGCGCGGATCTCGTCGATCTCTCGCTGCGCTTGCAGCCGGGCTATGTCGAGCTCGGCTGCGGCCTGTGCCCGCAGCAGCTCATGCTCCGCAGACGCCTGGCTCCGGGCCGCTTCCACGTCGTCGCCGGCCCGCTCATCGGCCGCGGCCAACGCCGCCTCGAGCTCCGCGATGCGACCGCTGCTCGTCGTCAGCTCCTCCTCGAGCTCCTCGCGCCGGCGGTCGTGCGACGCCACGGCGGACGCGGCCTCCTCGCGCTCGGCGACGGCCGAGCGTTCCGCCTCCTCGAGCTGCGCCCGCATCCCCTCGATCTGGCCCGCGAGTTCCTCGTTGCGCGTCTGCTCGCGGTGGACCTCGACCTGGTGCTCGGCGAGCTCGGTCGCGGTAGCCTGCGCCGTCATCTCGGCGTCGGAAGCACGGGCCGCGGCCCAGTCCAGGCGCGACTCGAGGTCGGACACCCGGGCGCGGTCGCGCTCCGCCTCGACACGCGTGGTCTCGAGCTCGGCCTCGAGCTCCGCCACCGACGCTTTGGCGGTGAGGAGCTCGCCCTCGAGCTGGCCGACCAGTCGTTCGGCGTTGCTGCCGCTGGCGACCGCGTGTTCCAGGTGCGCCTCCGTCTTCGCGGCGCGGGCATCGGCCTCCGCCGCGCGAGATTCCGCCTCCGCGACACGCGTCTCGGCTTCGGCCACCCGCGACTCGGCCTCCGCCGCCCGTGACTCGTTCTCGGTCGCCCTCGCCTCGACCTCGCTCGTCCTCGTCTCGGCCTCGAGCGCTCGCGATTCCATGTCGCTCGCCCTCGCCGTCGCCTCGTCGGCGCGCGCTCGCGCCTCCCGCACCGCCGTCGCCGCTTCCTTCGCGGCCCGCTCCCGCTCCGTCGAGGTCTCGCGCTCCGCCAGGAGCTCGGCCTCCAGCACGGCGATGCGTTCGTCCCTGGCTGCCGCATCCCTCGCCGCGCCGGCGAGCCTCTCGTCGGCACCCGCGACACGCTCCTCGGCGTCGGAGAGCCGGGCCGCGAGCTCGGCGACCTTGGTCGTCGCCTCGGCCGCGCGAGCCTCCGCCTCCCGGAGACCCGCCTCGGCCCCGGCGGCCCTCGACTCGATCTCCGTGTGCCCGGTCTCGAGTTCGGCGATCCGACGTTCCCCTTGGTCGGCCAGGCGCCGGGCGTCCTCGAATCGTGCGTCGGCTTCTCGGGCTCGCCGCTCGGCCTCGTCCGCGCGCGTCTCGGCGCCGACGACTTTGGAACGCTCGGTCGCTGCCAGCTCGCGCGCCTCAGCGGCCTCACGCTCAGCCGTCGCCGCGCGCCGTTCGGCATCGGCCACCGCGGACTGATCGACGGACTCGGCCCGGCCCGCGGCGGCGAGCCGTCCCTCCGCGTCGTCCGCGCGTTGCTCGGCGGTCGCGGCCCTGCGTTCGGTAACAGTGATCTCCGCCCGCAGGGCAGCGACCTCACCCTCAGAGGCTCGGCCCTCGTCGGCGCCGGCCTGGGCGAGGCGAAGTCCGTCCGCAAGCTCCGCCGCGCGGGCGTTCGCTTCCTCGGTCGCCCGCCGCGCGTCGGCCAGGGCCTGGCTCCTCGCCCCCAGCTCGCGTTCCAGCGTCTCGAAGCGCTCCCCGGTCGCGCCGTCTGGCACGGCGAGGGAATCGGCGGCCCGCAGTCGGCCACGCAGCTCGTCGACCTCACGCTCCGCCTCCTCGAGACGGCGCGCCGTCTCAGGATCGGGCCTCGGGGCGACGGTCACGGCGGCCCGGGACCGGAGGCGATCCATCTCGGCCTCCGCATTCTCGAGACCGGTCTCCGCCCGCGTGGCCCGTGCCCGCGCCTCACGCTCTCTCGCCTCTGCCTCGCGGGCTCGCTGTTCGATCTCCTGCGCGTGTTGCTCGGCGACCTTCGCACGCTCCTCGGCCCTGTTGACGGTCTCGTCGGCCCTGGCCCTCTGCTTGGCGAGGGCGATCTCCCGGCTCGGCGAGATGAAGCCACCGGTTCGCGATCCCGCGCCCGGCAGCCACGCCACGACGACGAGCAGCAGCGTCACCCCTGCGCCCAGGAGCCCGATCGTGCGCACCAGCGACCAGGGAGAGGCAGCGCTCGTGACGATGCGCTCGTATCCCTGATCCACCTCGACCGCGCCGAGCGCCCCGTCCTGTCCGAAGCGAAGGGGCACGAAGGTCGAGAACACCTGCCCGTCCTCGGTCGTGATCGAGTTGAGCCTCCCGCTCCCGCGGGTGGCGGCGTAGACGGCATCGAGGTCGCTGCTCACGGCGTCCGGCTCGTCGGCCGCGTCGGTCGTGAAGAGCAGATCGCCCGATGGGGACCACACACGCACGCGGAACGCCGTGCCGTCCGCCAGCACTCCGCGCCGGAGCCTGGCGAGCAGGTCGCCGGCGACCGCTCCGTCGACCGTGTCCTCGACGTCCTCGGCAACCAGTACGGACGCGACCCCCGCGTTCGCGAGACCCTTCGCCGTGACCTGGGCCTGCGACTCAGCCTGCTCGAGCGCTCGCGATCCGAAGACCGTGGCGCCCGCCACGAGCGCGAGGCAGACCAACGCGAGGGTGACGAACGTCCGTCGCCCCCTGCGGATCGCATTCAACGTGCGGTCACCACTCACGCTCGGAGAACCTCGCCACCTTCACGCTCGCCAGAACCTGTCCCCCTCCCATCGGCCTACGGCGTCGCACTCCTGAGCACCGGCGGAAGATTCGCCGAAGGACGAGGTTCGTTGCGACGACACCCCCGGCCACCTACGCTCGCCGCGACCCATGACGTCCCCCGCATCCCGACGCCCGCCACGAGCGACGTTCCTCGTCGTGATCGCGGTGCTCGCGCTCGCCGCGTCGTCCTGCCAAGGCCCAGGTCGGTCGGGATCGCCGGTGTGTCGTCGAGGGTCGCCGCGGATCACCGTCTATCAGGGACCGGACGGCGACTGCATCCCTCGCCGCCGCGTGGTGGGCTACCGATGCGAGGGGACCGACCCGGTCGTGGTGTTCGACGCAGGCAGCGCGTCGGAGCGCCGGTTCCTCGGAGGGTCGTTCACGGTGCCGGTCCCCGCGTTGCCCCCCAACGCACAAGTGGTCGGCGTGGGCGACGGCGCGCAGCTGGTCGAGGTACCCGACGACCCGCGTCGGCTCTACACGGTGCGTGGATCGTCGGTCTGGAGATGGCTCGCGTTGCCGGACCGGTCCTCGCTCGGCGTCGCGCCGCAAGCGTTCATGCTCGGCGATTCCCTACTCGACGGGGGCACACCGGCGATGGTGGCCGCCCTGCCCGATTGGTCGCTCGAGATCGACGCCTCGAACGGGCGAGGGTCGGTCTCGGGGGCCGCGATCGCCGAGGCCCGAACCGCCGACGACCAGGTGGTCGTGGTCGAGCTCGGTACGAACGATCGTGGCGTCGATGCGTTCGCCGCCAACGCCGCCCGCATCCTGTCGGCCTTCCGCAGGGTCCCGCTCGTGCTCTGGCAGAACGTGGAAGGCCCTCCCGACGTCGTGCCCGCCGACGAGATCAACGGCGCGATCGAGACCCAGGCCGGGCGCCGCCCGAACGTCGCGATCGCCGACTGGGACGACGACGTGCCCGAGGAGTACCTGTCGGACGGCGTGCACCCAGACGCTGAGCATCAGGACGCGATGGCCACGTTGGTGGCGCCGATGTTGCAGCGGTGGTGGGTCGCGGCGACCGAGCAGCCAGCGTGCGACTGACCTCGCCCGCCTCGGCTAGGTTGGCACCCGTGAGCGAGGCTTCCGACCGCGCGAGCCGACCCGACGCGAACGAGAGCGCGATCTCGCGACATCTCGAACGCGCCCGGGCGGGACTAAAGCGACTGTCTCCCGAGCGAGCCTTCGACGAGATGCGCGGCGGAGCCCTGCTCGTCGACACGCGGACGTTCGAGCAGCGACGTGTGCAGGGGGACGTGCCCGGCGCGCTCCGTATCGATCGCACGGTCTTCGAGTGGCGGCTCGACCCGACCGGCCCATGGTGCCTCCCCGAGGTAGCGGGCGTCGACGCCCGCATCATCGTGATGTGCCGCCAGGGGTTCAGCTCGAGCCTCGCCGCGGCGTCGTTGCAGGCGATCGGCCTCACCCGGGCGACCGACGTCATCGGCGGCTTCGAGGCCTGGCGCGATGCCGGGCTGCCAGTCGTACCGTTCGCGGATCCCGGCGACCCGGACTGACGGTCCCGACGGCAGGCGTCACCCCGCCGGCGGCAGCGTCTCGGGTTCGGGATAGGCGGGCTCGCGTCGCGCCGCACGCACCACGATGAACGCGGTCGCCGACACGACGAGCGCGCCCCCGACGGCGGTGAGCAGGGTGATGCGTTCGTCGAGCAGCACCCACGCCGCCACGGATCCGATCACCGGCTGGGACTGCAGCAGCAGCGAGCCCAGCCACGCCTCGACGTACCGGTGCGACCAGGCGACCGAGAGGTGGCCCATCAGGCCGGGCACGATCGCGATCAGCACGATCCACGCCCAGTCCGACGCATCGGGAGGCCGCAGCGACGTGTTGGTCACGAGCGACGTGAGCGTCACGACGATCGCCGAGACGAGCATCACGTTGGCCATGTAGTCGACGGCGTCGACGGTGACTCGTGCCCGCTTGGAGAAGAGCCAGTAGGCGGTCCAGGTGAGCACGCTGAGCGCGGCGGCCGCGTCGCCGACCGGGCTCCAGCTGGGCGAGCCCGCCGACCCGATCGCCACGAAGGCGACGCCCACGAACGACGAGGCGATCACGAAGGTGTCGCGTCGGTCGAGCCGTTCACCGAACCACCGGACCGCGCCGAGCGTGATGAACACCGGCGCGAGCGCCCCGATGATCGTCGCGTTGGCCACGCTCGTGAGGCGGAATGCCGTGAAGGTCAGCACGATGTCGCCGGCGAAGAAGATTCCGCCGAAGGCACATGCTTTGAGCGAGGCCCAGGACGGGCGCCGGCCGGTCGCGAGGAAGATCACGGCGTACAGCGCGACCCCGATCCACAACCGATAACTCGCGAACGCCAGCGTCGGCATCTCGACCTGCTTCAGCACCAGCGGCACGAGGCCCCACACGACCGTCGTGAACGAGAGCAACGCGATGCCGAGCGTCCGTCGTGACGCCTCGTCCGTGGCCGTCGCGCCCCCAGTCGACACCCCCCGACGCTAGCAGCGGCGATCGATGTATCTCGACCCGCGAAGCGCAGGTGCTCGCCTGCGGACGGCCGGAACCCACGGCCCGTCGACGATGCGTGGGACCATGGCCGCATGGCGCTGGTCCGACCCGACGGCCGCATCGGCCTCGGCTGCATGCCGATGAGCTTCGGCTACGTCGACGCCCCGAGCGAGGACGATCCCTCGGCGGTGATCGAGCGGGCGCTCGACCTCGGCGTCGCGATGTTCGACACCGCCGACGTGTACGGACCGTTCACGAACGAGGAGCTCGTCGGCCGGGCCCTCGAGGGCAGGCGTCACGAGGCGACGATCGCGACGAAGTGGGGTCTCGTCGTCGGCCCAAGCGGCGGGTACCCGCTCGCCCGCGATGCGAGGCCCGAACGGGCCGCCGAGGCCGTGCGGGCCTCGCTCGAGCGGCTCCGCACCGACATGATCGACCTGTACTACCTCCACCGCGTCGACGAGCATGTGCCGCTCGAGGAGTCGTGGGCCGCGATGGCCTCTCTCGTCGCGGAGGGCCTCGTCGGGGCGATCGGGCTCTCGGAGGTCGGCGTCGACGAGCTCGAGCGCGCCCACGCGATCTACCCCGTGGCCGCCGTGCAGTCCGAGCTCAGCCTGTGGACCCGAGACGCGCTCGACGAGGTCGTGCCCTGGTGCGCGAGCCACGGCGCGGCGTTCGTGCCGTTCTCACCGCTGGGGCGCGGCTTCCTCACCGGGGCCATCACCGGTGGTGGGTTCGACGCCAGGGACTTCCGCGCCTCGAACCCACGCTTCACCGACGAGGCGATCGCATCGAACCAGGTGATCGTGAGGGTGGTCCGGCGGGTGGCGGAGCACCACGACGCGACGCCGGCACAGGTGGCCCTCGCGTGGACGCTCGCACAGGGCCCGCACGTGCTGCCGATTCCCGGCACGAAGCGCGCACGCTTCCTCGAGGAGAACACGGCCGCCTCCGGACTCGCGCTCACCGACGACGACCTGGCCGAGCTCGACGGCGCCCCACCGGCCAGCGCCCCTCGATACTGATCGCATGGTCGAGACCCCGGCGACGCGCGCGGTTGCCTCGACGGGCCTCGAGGTCCGCATCGTGGCGACCGAGATCCCGTCCAGCGCCGAGGAGAGCGCCGCACTGCAGGGCATCGACGTCGACCACCTGCTGCGCACGATCGTGGTCAGGCGCGGCCCCGACGACTACGTGTTCGTGCTCGTGCCCGGCGGCCGGCAGATCGACTGGAAGCGGCTCCGGGCCTCCCTCGGCGAGCGGCGACTCTCGCTCCCCGATGCGACCGAGGCCCGAGCGGCAACCGGCTACGAGCGCGGCGCGATCACACCGTTCGGCGCTACCACCGCGTGGCCGGTCGTCGCCGAGGCGTCGATCCGCGGGCTCGGCACGGTCGCGATCGGGGCCGGCGCCCGTGGCGTCAACCTGCACGTCGACGCGGTCGCGCTGCTCGACGCCCTCGGCGCGGCCGAGGCCGATGTGACGACCCCGGCGGTCGATCCGGCGCCGGGCGGAGACGCGCCGAGCGCTTGACCCTCTGCCTCCTGCACGAGAGGCTCACGCATGCCGACCCGGGTGCCACGAGCGTGCGGGGACCTCTCGTGACCGGCGGCGCCCGCCGCGTGGTCGCCGGCGAGGAGGTCGACTCCCTGCTCGATGCGCTCGCGTCGGGAAGCACCGAGCCCGCTTCGGGCGCCTTCGCGGCCCTCGCCGCCGCCTCGGGAGCGGCGCTCGTCACGGCCGTCGCGCGGCGGACGCTCCGTCGCCTCGCCGACGACGACCCGCACGTCGCGCGTCTCACCGAGATCGCCGCGGAGGCCGACGCAGCCCGTCCGACCTTGCTTGCCTCGGCCGACCGCGACGCCGAGCTCCAGCACGAGCTCGGGGTCGCCGCGCGCATGCGCCAGGACTCCGAGAAACGGCGCACCGCGCGCCTCCTGACGCTGCAGTCGGTGCTCGAGGATGCGGTCGACGCGCACCTCGATCTCGCCCGACGATCCGTGCTGCTCGCCGGGCTCGCCGAAGAAGCCACCTCCGTCGCAGACCCGAACGCGGCCGCCGACGGACTCGCGGCCGTCGCGGCGTTGCACGCGGCGGCGGTCACGGCCCTCGCCACCGTCGAACTGAACGCCTTCGCGATCGTCGACCCGGCCCGGCGCGACGAGCTCACGGCGACGTGTGCAGCGCTCGGGGAACGCGCGGCGAGCATGCTCGACGATGCCCGGACGGCCTTCGGCGGCCGCGTGGACCCTGGCCCGGACTGAGCCACTCAAGCGATGGGGGCGAGTCGCGAGTCGACGATCCGGCGCATGCCCCGCAGTACCTCGTCGGGCAGCGGCGGCACCTCGTGGGTCTGCCAGACGTCGAAGACGCGGTCGCGAGCCTTCGTGCGCAGGGTCTTGGCTCCGGCATCGCTCCACTCCTTGCGGCCCTCCCACGACAGCACGTGTGGCGTCCAGAGCTCCCGGAAGTGCTCGAGGGTGTGGTCCTCGCCCAGGAACACCTCCCCGGGACCGACCGCCCGGATCACGTCGAGCGCGATCGTCTCGTCGCTCACTTCGATCGGCTCGACGGCCGCCCGGGTCATGCCGACGAGCTCGTCGCTGATCACGAGCAGCTCGGGCGAGAAGAGCAGGCCGCCCTCGACGCATCCGGCATCGAACACGAGATCGACCCCGCCGAGCACCGTCCCGAACCCGTAGAAGCCAGCCTCGAGGGCCGCCTGCTCGTCGGCATCTTTCGAGTCTCCCCCGAAACTCATGCCGACCGACGGCAGCCCCCACCACCGACAGAGTTGCGCCATCGCGACCATGAAGCGCAGCCCATCGGGTCCACCGGCCGTCACCGTGCCATAACGCATGTCCATCAGGAACGGCACCGTGCCGCTGATGAATGGCGTGCCCGGGTTCCGCAACTGACTCAGCACGAGTCCGATCAGGGTCTCGGCCGCCGACACGACGAGGGTGCCCGCGATCGTCACCGGGCCGGTCGCCCCCACCTGCGGCGCCGCCTGGCAGGACGCCGGCAGGCCGCGATCCGCGGCGAGGAACAGCTTGTCGAGCGTCTCGGGATTGAACAGCAGCGGCGACACCGAGTTGAGGTACGGCATCACGAACGGGCGGCGCCTGAGCTCATCCGCACCCCCGGCGACCAGCTCGGCCATGTCGTAGATGTCGCGGAGCTCGGGCTCCCCGGCGATCAGCACCATCAACGGCTTGGTGGTGTTCGTGACCATGCGGAAGAACTCCTCCTGGTTCACGATCTCGAGCGGCAGGTCCTCGCCCGGGCGCGTAACGCCCGGAGTGGCGACGAAGTCGAGGTTCGGGAGCGCATCGGCGAGCAGGGTCGACTCCGCGGTCGCCTCGAGCGTGAAGTCCTTCACCTGCCGGTCTCGGGGGTCGAGGTAGTTCAGGTTCGTGACGCCGGCGCCCACGTACACGTTCCCCGCGCCGAGGTCGAGCGCAGGCTCCCCCGCGCGATCGAAGATCGTGAACCTCGACGGGGCAGTCTCGAGGGCCCTGGCGACGAGCTCGCCGGGGATCCGCACCAGGTCGTCGCCTTCCTGCGTCGCCCCGTTGCGGACGAGCAGCTCGCGTGCCGGCTCGGTCATGATTCGCGCGCCGGGATCGAGCAGCACCTCCAGCGCAGCGTCGTGCAGACGCTGCAGCTCGGGATCGGTCAACGGGTTCAGTCGTATGGCCGTCATGGGCGAAGTCTGACCTCGCATCCCGAGCGCGGGAACGGCGCAGGACCCGTGCCGCGCGGGGCGTTCGGCCCGCGAGCACGCAAGATAGGTCGATGCCCGCCCGCGAGGACCGCTCCTCGACGACGCTCCACGGTTCCTGGCTCGACCGACCGTGGGGCCGCCTCCGCGTGTGGCGGGCAGGCCACGGTCCGGCAGTGGTGGCGGTGCACGGCCTCGGCGGATCGGGCCGCTACTGGCAGGGCCTCGCCGACCGCATCGGCGGTCGCGCGACGATCGTCGCGCCCGACCTACCGGGCTTCGGCCGCTCGGACGCGCCCGAGGACCCGATCGACCGGGCGCTCCTCCTGGAGGACCTCGACGCTGTCGTCGCGGCCTTCGTCGGCGAGGGGCCGGTGCGCCTGGTCGGTCACTCGCTCGGCGGCGTGCTCGCGGCGCTCTGGACGTCACGGCACCCCGATCTCGTCGTGAAGCTCGCGATGGCAGCATCGCCGTTCCCCGACGGCACCGCGATGGACTTCCGCTCGCAGGCGGACCTGCGGCCGTCATCCACGCGGCGTGCGGCGGCTCGGGTGGCACGCGCCGCGTGGCCGGCGCTCGCGGTGCCGATCGGACTCGCGCGCGGCTATCCCACCGAGGTGGTCGTCGACTTCGGCCGGCAGTCGGTCCGCGCGCGCGCATGGACGATGTGGTCGCTGTGGTCGGATCCCGACCTGGAGCAGGAGATCGAGGGACTCCGGGCCGTCGACGGATCGACGGCCACGTTGCTGATCAACGCCCGCGACGATCGAACGGTGTCGACCCGGGCGCAGGCGGCCTGGGCGCGGGTGCTGCCGCACGCCGAGCGGCGCATGCTCGACGACGGCGGGCACCAGTTCCTGCTGCGTTCGGGGTTCCAGCCGGTCGCGAGCTGGTTCGCTCGGGACGCCGTCGCGGGCTAGGCTGGATGCCATGGCGACCCAGGCTGCGCAGCACCACCTCGTGCTGATCCTCGCGCGCGACTTCGCCTCCCGCCTCGCGACACCGGTCTTCCTCGTCGACGTCCGCGGCACGGTGATCTATTTCAACGAGGCCGCCGAGCGCGTGCTCGGTCGCCGCTACATCGAGGGTGCCGGCATGGCGGCGGAGGAATGGGGCACCTTGTTCGCCCCGTCGGACGACGACGGCAACCCCGTCGGGCTCACCGATCTTCCGCTCGCCGTGGCGATCCGCGAACGCCACCCCGACCATCGCATGATGCGGATCCGCAGCGTCGACGGCACCGAGCGTCGCATCGAGGTGACCGCCTTCCCGCTCTTCGCCCACGAGGACGAATGCCTGGGCTCGATCGCGATCTTCTGGGAGACCCCCGAGGACGCGGAGCGATAGGTGCAGGTGCGCATCTGGGGGTGCCGGGGCTCGATCGCTGCGCCCGGGCCGGAGACGATCCGCTACGGCGGGAACACGTCGTGCGTCGAGGTCCGGGGCGACCACGGCGAAGTGATCGTGCTCGATGCGGGCACCGGCGCACGTCCGCTGGGTGAGTCGCTGATGGGGGACGCCGACCCCACGCGCAGGGTCGACCTGCTTCTCACCCACTTGCACGTCGACCACCTCGAGGGCCTCGGGATGTTCGCGCCGATCTGGTCGCCGGAGATGGAGCTGCACATCTGGGGGCCGCCCTCGCCCATCGCCTCGCTCGACGAGCGCATCGCCACGTACTTCTCGCCGCCGCTGTTCCCCGTGCACCTGACCGAGGTCCCCGCACGGGTGAGCTTCCACGACGCGCCACGCGAGCCGTGGACGATCGGGTCGATCGAGGTCTCGGCGCAGCCGATCCTGCACCCGGGCGCCACCGTCGGGTACCGGCTCGAGTCGGACGGCCGCACGCTCGCGTACGTGACCGATCATGAGCCGGCGCTCGGCACCGATCTCGACGCCGCCGGCACGAGCTGGATCTCGGGATACGCGCTCGCCCACCGCGCCGACCTGTTGATCCACGACTGTCAGTACACGGTGGAGGAGTACGCCGCGCACGTCGGCTGGGGCCATCCGAGCGTCGCCCACGTGGCGGCGTTCGCACGCCGGGCCGAGGTGGACCGTCTCATGATGTTCCACCATCACCCCGACCACGACGACGACCAGCTCGATGCGATGCGCGGCGAGGTGCTGTCCGGGTGGCCCGTCGAGCCCGACCGGTGCATCGTGGCTGCCGAGGGCGCCGAGATCGACGTGTGACACGCCGCGTCAGACCACGGCTGCGTGCATGCCGACCCACGACCGGAGGCTCGCGCGCCACAACGCCCGCTCGTGGTACTCCCCCTCGCGCGAGAGCTCCCCCATCCCCGCTGCACGGAGCAGGGTTCGGAGCAACGGCGCCAGCTGGTGACCGTAGAGCTCCATGCACGCGTGGGGATGCACCCCCGGCCACGAGTAGCACGACACGACCCACCGCCGGTGAGCGCGGTCCACCTCCTCGGGCACGTCGTTCCACGCCGGGTCGTCAGGCCCGAAGGTCCACCGGTCGAGGTTGCCCTGCGGGATGCCCTCGATGCCGCGCACCGTTGGCGGGGATTCGTGCAGGAGGTACGGATCGACCACGAGGTCGCAGACGACGGCGTGCTCGGGCAGGCGGGCGAGCCACGCGTTCGGCACCAGGGGCACGCTCGGGTCGTGCCGCTGGGTCGAGTCGACGAGCACGTCGGTGACGGACAAGCGCTCCTTCATGTACTCCGCGCGCCCCGTGAGGTTGCGGCCGACCGTGGTCACCTCCACCCCAGGAAGGTGCGCCAGACGCTGGGCGCGCTCGAGGCTCCCGTACTTCGTCGCCGCCTCGACGGCGTCCTTGCCGATTGCGCCGGCGCCGAGCACGGTCACCCTGATGGGCCGCCGTGTGGGCTCCGCGAACTCCGGCCACTGGCGCTCCAACACGTCGAACGCGGCCTCGAGCCCGTTCCACGCGACGTCACGGCCGTCGACCACGAGCCGATGGCCGATGTCGTCGGTGAGCAGGTCGAGCGAGATCGCGTCGAGGCCGAGCTCCATGAGCCGCGCGACCCGGCGCGGCCGGGTCGGGAAGTGCAGCATCGACACGAGCACCGCGCCTCGCCGCATCAGGTGCAGCCGGTCCTCGGGAGCACGCAGCACCAGCACCACGTCCTGGGCGAAGGCGTCCTCGTTCGATCCGACCGCCACGTTCGGACCCACGCCCAGGTAGTCCACGTCGGAATAGCCCATGCCCGAGCCGATGCCGCCCTCGACGACGATGCGGCCCCCGAGGTCGACGACCGCGGCGACGAGGCCCGGCAGGAAGTCGCGCCGCTCGCCCGCTTCCTTGTGCATGCGCGGCAGACCGAGGCTCGGCACCGTCACGCGAGCCACCTCCTCAGCTCCGCGTGGGCGACCGCCCGCTCCTGCGGATCGGCGCTTTCGACGTCGAGCCGGTCGACCGGCACACGGAGCGCGACGGCGACCACGGGCTCGATCTGGCGACCGTACACGCGCATGCAGTCCGCCGGCTCGATGCCCGGCCACGCGTAGCACGACAGGGCGAGTCGCCGCTGCCGCGTGTCGATGCCGTGATCCAACTCGTCCCACGCGGGATCGTCGACGGGGAAGACGTACCGGTCGAGGTTCCCGTGGGGGACGCCTTCGATGCCCTTGGTGCGCGGCGGATCCACCGTGAAGTCGTACGGGTCGACGGCGAGGTCCAGGATCACGGCGTCGGCCGGCAGCGCCGCGATCCACGGGTTCGGCACGATCGGCCGGGTCGCGTCGAGACGCTGCGTGGCATCGATCAACAGGTCGGTGACCTCGAGGCGGCCGAGCAGGTAGTCCTCGTGCCGCGTGAGGTCGAAATCGACGACGGTGACCTCCACTCCCGGCACATCGTGCGCGGCCAGCTCGGCCCGCAGCTCCGGATCGCCGTAGCGCGTCGCGGCGCGGACCGCATGGGCGCCGACCGCGCCGGCACCGAGGCATGTCACGCGCAACGGGCGGCGACTGGGATGGGCGAAGTGCGGATGCATCCTCGCGATCTCCACGAACGCGAGGCGCACGCCGTTCCATCCGACCGCCTCCAGGTTCTCCACCTGGCGCCGACCGAGGTCGTCGACGACGCCGTCGAGCGAGATCGCGCGCAGCCCGAGGTTCGCGACCAGCCGGGTGCGGCGCGGTCGCGTGGGGTAGTGCAGCATCGTGATCAGCAGCGCCTCCGGACGCATCGAGCGCAACGCGGCCTCGCCGGGGCAGCGGATCACCGTGACAACGTCGCTCGCCAACACCTCGGCGTAGTCGGCGAACCGCACCTTCGAGGAGGCCGTGAGGTACGCCTCGGGGCCGAACCCCATGCCGCTGCCGTACCCGTGCTCGAGCACGATCTCGCCCGCGCCTGCCCGATCGGCCGCCGCGACGAACTCCGGCAGGAAATCGCGTCGCTCGCCGGCCTCCATGTGCATGCGAGGAAGGCCGACGACGGGCGGCGCGATCCCCTGCGGCGTACCGTCGGTCGAAACCATCGCTCCTCCTCGACTCCCACCCTACGAGGGGGCCACCGCCGGCCGGACCGGACCTCGGACCCGGCGGTCGAGGGGCCTATGGCTCAGCCACCTACACTCGAGCGGTGAGGCCCGACGAGACGACCCCCGCCCCGCCGCCATCGGCGGGCACCGCTCCGTGGCGCGAGGTCTTCCGCGGCCGCCGGGGCCGGCTCACGGCAGGGCTCTTGCTGCTCGAAGCCTTGGTCGCGGTGCAGGTGCTCATCGTTGCGACGATCATGCCCGACGTCCGAGGTGACCTGGGCATGGTGCAGCTCTACGGTCTCGTGTTCACGGCCTCGAGCCTCGCGACGATCGCCTCCATCCCGATCGTGGGCCGGGCGATCGACCGGTTCGGCACGAAGGCCGTGCTCGTCCCCGTGCTCACGATCTTCGCCACCGGCCTGCTCGTGTCGGCGACGGCGCCGACGATGCCGGTGCTTCTCATGGGGCAGTTCCTGCAGGGCGCCGGTGGGGGTGGGCTCTACGCGTTGTCGCTCGGGACGGTCGCGAAGACGTACCCCGACGCGCTGCGACCGAGGGTGCTCGCCCTGCTCGCCACGATGTGGATCCTGCCGGGGCTGGTCGGCCCGCCCGTGGGCGCCACGATCGCCAGCACGGTCGGGTGGCGCTGGGCGTTCGTCGCACCGATCCCCGTGCTGCTTGCGACGTGGGCGATGATCACACCCGTGCTCGATCTGGTACCGCGCCCCGAGTCGAGCGGGCCCGCGATCTCGCTGCGCTGGCCGATCCAACTCATGGTGGGCGCCGGGTTCGTGTTCGCCTCGATCACGGCGTTCGCATGGTGGGTGCCGGTCGCCGTGGCCGTCGGGCTGGCGATCGGGGTGCCAGCGCTCCGCCACATCGCTCCGCGGGGCACGTTCCGGGCCGCTCCGGGACACGGTGCGATCGCGGCGAGCGCGTTCCTGCTGTCGGTGTCGTTCCTCGCGATGGACGCGTTCCTCACCCTGATGCTGACGAGGATCCGAGGGCTCTCGCTCGGCGCGGCCGGGCTCGCGATCACCATCGCGACGGTGACATGGGCGCTGGGCGCCCTCTGGCAGTCGAACCACGCCGGCGACCGCCCGCTCGGATGGCTCGTCGGCGTGGGCACCACGCTGCTGTTCGTCGGACAGGCCGCGGTCGCGAGCACGTTGTGGCTCCAGGTACCGCTCGCGGTCGCCTACCTGGGGTGGGGCGTGGTCGGGGTCGGCATGGGCATCGCGTTCGCCACGATCCCGCTCGCAGCGATGCGGGTCTCGGAGTCGGGGGAGGAGGGCGAGGAGCTCTCCGCCGTGCTGCTGATGGACATGCTGGGCGTTGCGACCGGCGCCGGGCTCGGCGGCGCGGCGATCGCGCTGTCCGACGCGCTCGATGCGCCCCTGCGCGCCGGGCTCGGCGGCGCGTTCGCGCTCGCGCTCGCCGCCGCCCTCGCGCTCCTGGCCATCACCCCCCGCATCCCGTCGGGTCGGACGACCGCGTCCTCGGAGACCGCTTAGGCTCGCACCGTGGCGAGATCGATCCGTGTCGGCGTGCAGCTCCCCGAGGTCGAGCGCGAGGTGCGGTGGCGGGAGTACGTCGCGATGGCCCGGGCGGCCGAGCGGGTCGGGTTCGACTCGGTCTGGGTGGGCGATCACCTGCTCTACCGCGGGGACGGGCGGCCCGAGCGAGGGCCGTGGGAGGCGTGGACGACCCTCGCCGCGATCGCGGCGGCGACCGAGCGGGTGGCGCTCGGTCCCCTGGTCGCGTGCGCGGGGTTCCACGCGCCCGCGATGCTCGCGAAGCAGGCAGCCACCGTCGACGAGATCTCGGGCGGACGGTTCGTGCTCGCGCTCGGCGCTGGATGGAACGAGGTCGAGTTCCGGGCGTTCGGCTTCCCGTTCGACCGGCGAGCCTCGCGGTTCGAGGAATCGTTCGAGGTGATCCGTCGCCTCGTATCGGGGGAGCGGGTCACGATGCGCGGCGAGCACGTGCAGGTCGACGACGCGGTGTTGTTGCCGCAGCCCCTACGCCGGCCCCGGCTGATGATCGGAAGCACGGGCCGCCGGGTGCTCACCGCGGCGCTCCCCCACGTCGACGCGTGGAACACCTGGTTCGACTGGTACGGAAACTCCCCCGACGGGTTCGCGATGCGCAACGCCGAGATCGACGCGATCGCGCGCGACGTGGGCCGCGACCCCGCTGGGATCGAGCGCAGCGTCTGCCTGCTGGTGGCCCTCGACCCGAGCACCCAAGAACGCCCGCTCGACCCGAGCGCTCCGCCGGTCACCGGTCCGCCGGCCGCGATCGCGGAGGCGATCGAGGCGATGGGGCGGGCCGGCGCCGACGAGGTGATCCTCGTCGTCGACCCGATCACGGAGGCCTCGATCGAGACGCTCGGCGGGGCGCTCGGTTCGCTCGGCTGATCGGGCCGGTCAGGCCCGGGCGATCACGCGGGCCGCGACCGGCCGATCGAACGCGATCACGTCGACACCGGCCGGGTGATCGCGATCGAGCCACGCGAACGCGAGGCCCGGACCGCCGGCGCGTCCCCCGCTCGTGACGTAGCCGATCGTGCGGTCGCCCGCGCGCACCGGTTCCCCGCCGCTCACGATGCCGTCCAGTTCAAGCCGCACGAGCACCCGGGAGGCGGCGTCGCCCTCGCTGGCTTCACGAGTGAATCGGGTGAGCCCGGCGGGGCCCGGCGCGTGCTCCGCGGTCACGTCGACGCCCGCTGCCGGATATCCGGCCTCGAGGCGCAACGTCTCGAACGCCCGACGTCCGGCGGCGACGAGGCCGACGCCACGGCCCGCCTCCCACACGAGGTCCCACAGGTGCAGCCCGAGATCCGCGGTCGTCGTGAGCTCCCACCCCGGCTCGCCGACGTAGGAGACCGACTGCGCGGTCACCGGCACCCCGGCCACATCGAGCTCGCGGACCCGGAACCGGCCGAACGCGAGCGAGCCGGCGCCACCGTCCACGAGCGGACCGAGCACGTCGGTGGCCTGCGGGCCCCACAGTCCGAGCGCGCACGTCGCCGTCGTCACGTCCCGCACGTCGACCGACCCGTCGTCGGGAGCCGCGCGCTGCAGCAGCGCCACGTCGGCGGGTGTGCCCAGGCCGACGGTCCACCGATCCGGCGCCAGGCGCGCAACGATCGCGTCGGTGAGCACGGTCCCGCGAGGACCGAGCACGAGCGTGTAGGCGACCGAGCCGGCCGGCCGATCGAGGTCGGCGCTGCTCAACTCCGCCAGCCACGCGAGCGCGCCGTCGCCCGCGACCTCGAGCCGCCGCAGCGGCGTGAGGTCGAACACCCCCACCCCCCGCCGCGTGGCCACATGCTCGGCGACCGCGATCGGCGACCACCATCGCGCGTGCCAGTCGTCGCGGGTGGCGATCTCGAGGCCGAGCCGGCCGGCGAGGTCGGCGTTGGCCTCGTACCACGCCGGTCGCTCCCACCCCTGACCCTCGACGAACACCGCTCTGAGCTCGCGTTGGCGCCCGATCCACGGGCTCACGCGCATCGGCCTCGGACGATGCACCGGCTCGAGCGGATGATGCACGTCGTAGACCTCGTCGTGGTTCGTGATGCTTCGCGGCACGAAGTACGCGGTCGACCGCTGGAACAGCTCGAACCGGTGCACGTCGGCCTCGTGCACGTCGACCTCGGGCTGCCCCTCGACGATCCACTCCGCGAGCGCCCTCGCCACCCCGACCGAATGCGTGATCCAGACGGACTCGGCGACCCAGAAGCCGCGCGCCTCGAGCGACTCGCCGATCAGCGGGTAGCCGTCGGGCGTGAACGAGAACACGCCGTCGAACGCCTCGGCCACGCCGACGGGCCCGATGCGAGGCATCAGCTCGACCGCCGTCTTCCAGGAGCTCTCGAAATCCTCTGGCGTGAACGGCAGCGTCGCGGTCGCCGGTGCTCCGACGAGGGTGTCGGCCGGGTCGATCGGCAGCGCGCGGTGCTGGAACGATCCGATGCCCACCCGGTCGTCGTGCTGACGGAAGTACAGGTCGCCCTCGAGATGGCGCACGATCGGCGTGGCGGCCTCGACGCCGGGCTCGCCGAAACCGTCGACCGGACCGGTCTGCGCGTAGAGATGCGCGAGGGGGAGCATCGGCAGGCGCAGGCCGACCATCGACGCGATCCGAGGGCCCCAGATCCCTGCGCTGCAGACCACCACGTCGGCCGGGAGCCGCTCCCCGTCGGCGGTCCGAACCCCGGTCACCCTGCCCCGCTCCACGTCGACTGCGACCACCTCGCGATCTCCCAGGAACCGAGCGCCCCGCTCCGTCGCACGTCGCGCGCGTGCCTCGGTCGTTCGGGCCGCCTTCGCGAGCCCGTCACCCGGGATGTGGAACCCGCCGACGATGCGCTCCGGATCGATCAGCGGGTGGAGAGCGACACACGTCTCGACGTCGACGATACGAGCCTCGACGCCCCACGACTCGGCCCACCCCCGCTTGCGCCGCAGGTCCTCGAGCCGCTCGTCGGTCGTCGCCACCTCGAGCGCGCCGACCACATCGAAGCACGGTCCGTCGACATGCTCGAGCGAGCGCATCAGGTCGACCGTCTCGATCGCGAACCGCGCCATCATGCGACTCACGCTCGTGCGCGAGACCAGTCCGGGCGCGTGGAACGTCGAACCTCCGCTGTCGAAGAGCGGACCGCGGTCGAGCACGCTCACGTCGGGCCACCCTCGAGCCGTCAGCTCGTCGGCCACCGAGGCACCGACGATGCCGGCGCCGACGACCACGACGTGCGCGACGTTCGCCATCGCGGCGATGCTACCGGGAGTCCGATCCGTTCAGGAAGCGCGATCGCGGACCCCGCGGATCCTCCGCACCGCCGATCTCTCCTTGCCGGGAACGACGCTCCGACGCTACCGTCGTTCCATGCGCCGTCGCGTCCGCCCGCTCATCATGTTGGTGTCCACGGTCGTGGCGCTCTCGCTCGCCGTGCCAGGCGTGGCGTCCGCTCGGAAGTACGCCCTCGGCGATTCGGTCATGCAGGGAGCCACGCGGGAACTCCGTGCTCGGCATTTCGCGGTCGATACCTCGACGAGCCGGCAGTTCGCCGACGCCCCGCAGATCATCCGGCGACTCGCGAGGCGTGACCGGCTTCCTCGCAAGGTCGTGATCCACCTCGGCAACAACGGCTACATCGACCCCGCGGATTGCCGGCGCGCGGTGAACAACGCCGGCAACCGGCAGGTCTTCCTCGTCACGCTGAAGGTGCCGCGTGGCTGGCGACGGACCAACAACGAGCGGCTGCGGACCTGCGCCCGCCGGCACGGCGCCGACATCATCGACTGGTACTCGTTCTCGAGATCGCACGACTCGTGGTTCTACGACGACGGGTTCCACCTCACCTCCGTCGGTCAGCGGAAGTACGCGAGGTTCCTCAGCCGCTCGACGTGAGATCGATCGCGCCACCTACCGGGGTCGCGCGGCAGAGCGTGTACCGTCGTTGATGCGCGTTCGGGTCGATCGGAGCGCGGCCGAGCTTGACGGGGCGCTCGAAGACTGCAAGGGTATGACCTTCCTTTGACCTAGGCCTTTTCGCCTACGCAAGTCGCGTGTTTCCCCCGCGCCCGAGGTGAGGCCGAAGCCGCCCGCAACCCGAGGAGGGCTCATGCTGAAGCGCGTCATCATCACGGCGTTCGTCGTCACCGGCACCATCACCGCGGTGCTCGGATCCGGGACCGCCTCAGCGGCTCGCCGACCGTGCGACGTGCACATCGAGGCGCCGGCGGATCTGAACCAGCGATTCAGGAAGGAACCGGTCGGAGCCGTGATCTGCGTCAGCGGCACGTTCCGGATCGACTCGTCGCTCGAACCTCGTGACGGTCAGGTGATCCGTGGTCACGCAACGATCGTCAACGCCGGCGGGGTGGAAGACGGCTTCTACCTCGCACAGGCCGAGGACGTCAAGATCGCCGGCCTCGAGATCATGGGCTTCAACACCCGCGGCGTGCGATGTGGGGCCGGCACCCGTCTCGTGCGATCGGTCCTCCATCACAACGCGCAGAACGGCGTCGGGTGCAACCTCGACAATCGGGCGGGCTCGCACATCATCATCGCTCACAATCAGGTCTACGCGAACGGCGACCCCTCGATCGAGGGGAACACGTCGGGAGGTATGAAGTTCGTGCGCAGCGGTCTGCCTGGCGCCCGACCCGGCAACTCCGTCTCGGTCCGTCACAACGAGGTCTGGGGCAACATCGGCAACGGCATCTGGTTCGACATCAACTCGGCAGGCGACCTCATCGCCCGCAACGAGGTATGGGACAACACCCGCAGCGGGATCCGCTACGAGATCAGCGCCGGGCCGGGCATGATCCGCCGCAACGTCACGCACGGGAACGCGTGGTACGGCATCTGGATCACGTCCTCGGCCAAAGTGGTCGTGCGTGAGAACATCGCGGTGCGCAACGGCAAGAAGGACATCATCGTCATCTCAGACGAGCGCGCCCGACTCACCTTCCCGGAGCTGGGCGGCACCCACGATGGATACAAGATCGTGAACATCGACGTGGCCGGGAACACCGTGGCGAGGGAAGTGGCGGGCTGCTCCCTCGACGGAGTGAGCTGCTGAGGCGCACGTCGCGCTGAGTCGTCGCATCGCGAACCGGGCGGACTTCCCATTCTCGGGCTCGACAAGGAGCCCGGCCCTCCGACTGGGCTCCTTGCGCCCATCTCGCTGGCGTAGACTGCGGCGCCCGTCGGGATGACGCAGCGAGCCGGGGAGGGGCAGGTGCTGTCGTGGGGATGATCGGGGACCGCTTGATCCGTGGCGCCGCCGGTGTCGCGATGGTGCTCGCGACCCTCGAGGAAGCGAGGAAGGCCGAGGTCCCGCTCTACGAACAGCGGGCGTTCCGGATCGCGAACGACGCGCCCGATGCCATCCGTATCCCGGTCCGCGCGGTGATGCAAGCGGGAACGTTCGTCACGGTGCCGATCGTGGCCCTGGTCGCCGCGGCCACAGGACGGCGGCGCCTCGCCGTCGACCTCGCGGGCGCAGGCACGCTCGCGTGGCTCGGCGCAAAGGCGCTGAAGTCCCTCGCCGGCCGCGGGCGACCCGAGAGCCTGCTGGCCGACGTGCACGTGCGTGAACGGATCGCGGGAGATCTCGGGTGGGTCTCGGGCCACGCGGCTGTCGCCACCACCCTTGCGGCGACAGCATGGCCGGTGCTGCCCCGATCGGCGCGACCCGCCGCGGTCGCCGTCGTGGCGACCACAGCGTTCGGTCGCATGTACGTGGGTGCGCACCTTCCGCTCGACCTCGTCGGCGGCGCCGGCCTCGGCCTCATCCTGTCCACGGTCCTGCCGTGCCGAGACGAGCACCCGCCAGACGAGCGATGACGCGGCACCGAGTGCCCCCGTTCGTCTTAGACGCAGAGTGCCCTCGGGAAGAATCGAACTTCCGACACCCGGTTTAGGAAACCGGTGCTCTATCCACTGAGCTACGAGGGCCCGAGGGCCGAGGGCAGGCTCGAGGGCGGCATCCTGGCGCATCGAGTCTAGCGAGCGAGGATCAGGGACGCGGCAGTCTCTGCGAGCGTGGTGACGGCGGATTCGCGCGGCCTTCGGCCGGCTGCTTGGCAGAACTCGGTGTTCCGGTCTGCTGACAGCTCACCGCGCTTGCGTACCGGGTCCGAATAGGGCACCTTCAACCACCCCGCGAAGGTCGATCCCTCGTCACGCGGCCGGCAAACGACCGGTCTCGGCCGTCAACTGTAGGGGCTCGGCTTCGGGCCGCACGTGGGTGACGCGACCGCTGAATTCACGGGCGACACGGGTCAGCAGATCGGCTCGCAGCCAGAGGGAGATGCGACTGGGCAGGGTCGAGATCATGATCTCGTCGTAGTCACGCTGGCGGATCTCGTCGCGGATCGCTTCCAGCGGGCTGAAGTCGCCAACCATGGCGATCGCGGGGATGCCGTTCGCACGAAGGTGGGCGACCGCCTCGTGCATCCGGCGGCGCGCCTCGCCGCGGGCCGCCCCCTCGTCCCAGGTCCACGCGCGGCGCGCGGGGATCGCGGGCACCAGCAGGGTCACGTCGATCGAGACCTCCGCGGCCCGGGCACGGAGCGCGGCCAGCACGTGTGGATCGGTCGCCGTCCGGGCGGCGACCAGCAGGATCGTGTGCAGCGGCATCGGAATCCCCTCCCGTGGTTTCGGGTCCGTCGCGTCCATCACACCGGGCGGCGGGTAAAGAGGAGGCCAAGAGGAGCTCAGACTCGTGCAAGGCTTCCGAGCGGCCGGGCCGGGGTCTGCCTGGTGTCCGAGCCGCCCCATACTCGTGAGGTGTTCGACCCGCTGCGAAGGTACTTCCGACTAGGCGATGCCGCCAGCGACGAGGTGCAACACGACCGTCACAACCGCAGCCAGCGCGGCAGACAACATCCGTCCAGAGAGGCGCGCGTTGGGAGAGTCATCCCTCTCCTCGTAGGCATGATCGCGGGCGTCAGTTCGTTGTGCACCCTGGCGCCGTCGAAGTCGCCGTCGAGGTATCGTTGCACCGCTTGCGCGGACATGTGAGCGAGATCCGAGTCGACGTAGGAACGTGGCAGGAAACCGACCCGCGATCCCTGTGCCCGTCGAGACGGAGTGTCGCGAGGTCGTCGAGGCAGCCTCCCAGCCGGCGCCCGGCCGGCGCGAGCGCACTGGGATGCGGGCCGGTCACGGCCAGCCGGCATGCGGCACGTCGACGCGTGCGGTCAGGACCTGACCGGTCTTCGCCTGGATCAGCTCATCGATCCGATCAGGACCGAACCACTTCGCAACCACCATGAAGAGGGTCTTGCCGTCCTCGCCTCCGAGCATGCACGCGTAGCAGGACCGATCGAGCTCGATCCGATCGAGGACCTCGCCGCCCTGCCGGACACGAAGGACGACCCCCATCTCGTCAGGTCCGACGTCGCTGCACCAGACGGCCCCGTCGGCGTCGAGGCAGATGCCGTCGCCGGTGACGGCGGCCCAGACGCGCCGGTTCGACAGATCGCCGTCTGCCCCGATGCTGAAGGCCGTGAGCCTGCGAGCGAACGACTCGGCCACGATGAGGGTGCGGTTGTCCGGCGTCACGACCATGCCGTTCGGGAAGGCCAGATCGTCGGCAACCTCGCGGGCATCACCGTCCGGCGTGACGAGCGCGATCTTACCCGGCGTCTCGCCGGCGCCGAGCACGTCCATGAAGTACGCGAAGTCGAAGTTGATCGAGTTCACGTAGATGTGGTCGCGGCCATCGACGGTCATCTCGCTCCATCCGTGTGGGGAGATGGGGCTCAGGTCGGCGTGGCGGACCCGCGTGCCGTCCGGCTCCACGCGCATCAGCTCGGCACCGGTGACGAGCATCCGCCCGTCCGGAAGCCAGTTCACGGCCCAGCCGCTGCCCCCGCCGCCCGAGCCCACCACCTCGGTGTTCCCATCGAGGTCCACAGCGAGGATCTCGTTCGTCCCCCAGTCGGAGAACCAGAGGCGGCCGTCGTGCCATCGCGGCGACTCGCCCATCCCGAGACCGCGTACGAGGCGTCGCGTCTCTCGGACCCGCGGCTCCCCAGACATCACGCCCTCCCTCCGTCGGTCTGAAGCAAAGGTACAGACGACGACGGTGGGCCCGCCGAGCGCGGTTTCGGCTTCTCTCGCGGCGACGCAGTGACCGGCAGCGATCTCGTCAGGGACGATAGCCGCTCTTCGACGATCCTTCGCATCAATGCCGGCGGGAGGATGGGCTCGCTGGGCACCCTTGCGTGAGGCGCCGGAGCGCTCCTACACCTCGAGGATCGCGTCCCCGCGATCCACCAACTGGACGACGACAGCTTCGTGCTCGCCTGGCCGGGCGTCGCCCGGGCGGCGGCCGCACCCTCTGGGTAAGGTGCGCCGATGACGGGAACATTCGACCCCCAGAGCATCGCGAGCATCTTCGACGAGTACGGGGACGCCGAGTGGTCACGTCACGAAGTGAAGGCCTTCGACCGCGTGAGCTTCCACGTTCACCGGCACTACCTCGAGCGCTTCTTGCGCCGCGATGATCGTGTGTTGGAAGTCGGCGCCGGCGCGGGGCGTTTCACGATCGAGCTCGCGCGGCTCGGCGCCCGTGTGGCGGTGATCGACATCTCGCCGGAACAGCTCCGTCTGAACGAAGAGCACGTTGCTGAAGCCCGTCTGGAGGACACGGTCGAGACGCGTCATCTGGCTGACATGCGAGACCTCTCGCAGTTCGATGACGGTTCATTCGACGTGACGGTGTGCTACGGGGGTCCGCTCAGCTGGGTGCTCGAAGATGCGGATCTCGCCCTCAGCGAACTCCTTCGCGTGACCAAGCTCGGCGGCCATGTGCTGTTGAGCGTGATGTCGAGGTTCGGCGCGCTGAAAGCGTTCCTGCCCGGAGCCGCGGACGAGATCGACACGTACGGGCTGGAAGAGATGCAGGCCATCGTCGACACCGGTTATCTGCCTGATAACCATTCAACGCTCGGGCCGGTGCACCTGTACACATGGGCGGAGTTCCGGCAGCTGCTCGGGCGTCACCCATGCACCATCGTCGCGGCGTCGGCCGCGAACTTCCTGTCCGTCGGGAACACCGAGACATGTGAGCGTTGGCTCCGCGACGACCCGGCCGTGTGGGAACGGTTCCTCGAGTGGGAAGTCATCGCCTGCGCGCAGCCCGGTGCGATCGACGGGGGCACCCACGTCATCACGGTCGTCGAAGCTCGCTGAGCCGGGCACGCAGAGGCTGCTGGATCACCCTGTTGGGCCGAAGTCCAGCGACAGATCCGATCGCAGCCCCCTGAGACGTCCCGAAATCGGAGAACTCCCTCCACAGCCATCGCGGCCATTCCTCTGGCCGATGCCCCGGAAGCGCTCGACGAGATCGTCCGGGTCTAGGCTCGTGGGATGAACATCGGCCCGGTTCCGCCGCCATGCGGCGACATCGCGCCGCGCCACGCGTCACGCATCTTGAGCGTCGGTCCGGCGTGGAGGATCGCGCCGGCGTAGACCCGCCCCCCGAACCGCACGAGGCCGGCGACGGCAGCGACGGTGAGGATGACGGCGAGCATCGCTTCCCACCACGTGGACGCACCCATCGCGATGCGGGCGGGCATGGCGAACGGTGCGGTCGCCGGGAAGAGCGAGACCAACTGGGATGCGCCGCTCTGCGGGTCCTGCCCGAGCGCAGCGAACGAGACCCAGTATGCGGCGATCAGGACGGCGATCACCGGTCCGGCAACGCTCTGGCCGTCCTCGGTCTGCGAAGCGAGAGAGCCGAGCGCTCCGTACGCCATGGCGTACAGGGCGTAGCCGAGCAGGAACCACGCGACGACCCACGCCAGCACGATGCCGCGGACCGCCGGGACGTCGACGGCGTCGACCGCGCTGATGACCGCGAAGGCGACCAGGGCAGTCACCACGAACTGCGCGAGCCCGAGCAGACCGATCCCGACGACCTTGCCCGCGAGCAGCGTGCGGGCGGGCATGCGGACGAGCAACACCTCGACGACGCGGCTCGCCCTCTCCTCCACCACACCGGTCAGCACCATGTTCCCGTACGTGCTGATCGCGATCAGCAGCATGACGGTCATCAGCATGGCCGCCATCTCGTCGTCGGGGCTCCCCCCAGGCAGCGCGCCGAGCTCGACGTTCTCGACCCGGACCGGTTCGACGACGGCGAGCAGGTCGTCGGGGCTGATGCCGGCGGCCGCCACTCGCTCGCGGACCGCGACGAGCTGGATGGCCCCGGCAACGACGGCACGGAGTTGCTCGTCGGTCTGGCGTGGCCACTCGAGCCGCCGTGCGTCGACCACGAGCACATCGACGTCGCCCTGGCGCGCCGCCTCCTCGCCGGCTCCGACGCTCTCGTAACGGTGGATCGCCGCCTCCATGCCGGCAGCGTCGCTCTGGGCTCGGATGGCGATGGGCAGTCCGTCGGGGACGGAGCCGGCCAATCCGACGTCGTTCGTCCCGCCGCCGCTCCCGAGCACGGCCGGCACGACGATCACCGCGACCACGATGAGGATCGTCACCACGAAGCCTGCGCGGAAACCACGTGTGCGGCTGCGCTCGCGCATCTCTCGGACGGCGACGAGCCACCCTTGCCGCACGTCGTTCATGCTGCCACCGCCCTGCGGAACAGCTCCGACAGCGTCGGGGGCTGGTAGGCGAACGAGACGATGTCGGTGGTCCGTGGAGCACGGGCCACCACCTCGGCCAGGTCGACGTCACGGTCGACCTGGAGGCGGGCCAGCCCCTCTCCCGATTCGACGAGCGCTACCGCGGCCAGCTCCGACCAGTCGGGTACCGCGCCGTGGAACCGGATGTCCACGAACCGCTGCGGCACCGCTTCCCGCAGTTCGGTCAGCTCGCCGGCGAGGACGATGCGGCCGTGGTCGATGATGACGACGTCTTCGCAGAGGTCCTCGACCAGGTCCAGCTGGTGGCTAGAGAACAGCACCGTGGCACCGGCCGTCGCGACTTCGGTCAGCAACTCGGTCATATCGGCGATCGCGATCGGATCGAGCCCGGAGAACGGCTCATCGAGCACGAGCAACTCGGGCTCGTTGACGAGGGCGGCGATCAGCTGCACCCGCTGCTGGTTGCCGTGGGAGAGGGTGTCGAGAGGGTCGCTCGCCCGGTCGGCCAAGCGGAGCCGCTCGAGCCACGTGTCGACGCAACGGGTTGCGTCCTCGACCGTCCGTCCGCAGAGCCGGCCCAGATACACGAGTTGGTCCCGCACCCGCATGCGCGGATACAGGCCTCGTTCCTCGGGCATGTAGCCGAACCACGCACGGTCCACCGGTGCGATGGGCGTGCCTCGCCATGACACCGTGCCTGCGTCGAGCTCGACGAGCCCGAACACCGCCCGCATCGCTGTGGTCTTGCCGGCGCCGTTGGGACCAAGGAAGCCGGTGAGTCGCCCCGGCCGGGCGGCGAACGTGCACCGGTCGAGAGCCGTCACGGGCCCGAATCGCTTCACGACCGCATCGAACTCAAGCACCCTTCACCCCTATCGCTAGCGTGCCGATCGCGTGACGCCGCGTGCAAGGAGAAGGGCCCGAAGACGGTGGGTCTTCGCGGCCGAGCAGAACCGCCCTCCGATTGGGCCATCGGAGGCCGGCATCGGTATCACTGGCCGATCGCTCCTCCGCGTACTCCTCGCTGGGGTGTGCGGGACCGTGGAACCGGTGCCTCGTTGGACCTCACGACGGGCACGGCGGCGCGAGCGCACCGCAGAGCACCTGATCGTTCTCGGCGGCGACCGAGGCGACGAGGTCGGCACGAGGGGTGAACCCGAGGCCCCCTCCCGGCTCGAACGACGGCACGTTCTGGTCGGTCACGGTCGAGCGGTACGTGACGCATCCGCCGTCCATCGGGATCCGCTCGGTGCCCTCGACCGGAGCCGGGCAGGACCCGGTGAGTGACACGGTCACTGGGTCGAACCCGTCGCCCACACCGACCGTGAAGGTGGCCTGTCCCCCGACGGTTTCCGCGCTGCCGACCTCCCATCCGTAGGGCAGGCTCGTGACACACGGGAGCCGGGTGGCGCTCGGTACTGCTTGGGCCATCAGCTGCATCGCCTGCTCTGTGCCGCACGCCGGCGTCGTCACCGTGCCGCGGGAGGGGAAGAGCAGGGCCACGCCGGTCAGCGCCGAGAGGAGCAGCACCGCGAGCGTCGCGAGGATCAGCGCGACCCGGCGGACGCTCCATCGTTGAACCGAGATCGGCCGACGCTCGGGGGCCATCGCTCGGAACTCGGCGAGCAGGTCGCGTCCATCCTCCTTGAGGTGCTGGCGCAGCTGGGTCGGACTGGCGACACCCCGGGTCGCCGCGAACGCCTCGGCGAGATCGTCGGGTGTGAAGTAGCGCAGGGCGGCGTCGAACACGGTCCGCGCGTCCGACCGCAGAGCCAGCACCAGCATCATGTTCCCGAGGTCGACGGCCTGGCGCCACGGCGTGGGCCGCACCTGCACGAAGAAGACGTCGATCAGCCTCAGCACGCCACGCTGCACCATCAGGTTGGCGGGCTTGATATCACGGTGGGCGAGCCCCAGGTCCCACATCCGGCGGATCATCGCGAGGCCCTCGTCGATCACGCCCGCGTCGATCTCGGCCTCGCCGATCTCGACGGCGTCGTCGAAGAAGTCCATCGCGATCAGGTACTCGCGCTCCGGCGTGATCTCGACGATGCCGAGCGGCGACGGCGTCGGGAACCCGTACTCCCCGAGCATGCGCAGCGTGTAGTCCTCGTACTCCACGAAACGACGCACGGTCTGGAACGGTGTCTCGTCTTCGAGCCGTCCGTAGAGCATCGTGCGGCCGAGCTTGTACCAGCGGTCCGCGCGCACGTGGCTCTTCGCGTAGAGCTTCGCGAAGATCGTCCGGTCGTGGCCTTCCTCGTCGGTCACGCTGAGCTTCAGTGGTGTCGAGCCGCCGGAGCCCTCGAGCCCGACGGGCCGGACGTCGTGCACCGTGAGCCCCAGCTGATCCTGCAACGCGGAACGGATGGCCTCTCCACGGCGACCGGTGATGTCGAGGTGCGCAGCCTTACCGTGCGCGCCGTAGCTCACCGGATAGAGCTCGTTGGGGGCGAAGGCCCGGAAGGCAGCGAGCGGGATCGCGACGCCGACGATCGCGCCGAACACGGCGTCGCTGAAGTGGTCGACGCCGAGGTAGATGCGGAGCACTCCCGTGATCGTGATCGCGCCCGCCGTGACCAGCTTCGTCCAGTACCGGGGCCGGCCGGGAGGCACGAGCATGAATGCCACCCCGATCGACAGGATCGCGATCGCGCCGATCGGGATCGAGGGAGCCGCGTAGCCCTCCCAGCTCGCGAGCTGTTGCACGTCGAACGGCCGCGGCCGCAGCGAGACCAGCTCGAGCCCCTGAAGGATCGCACCGGCGATGCCGAGCGAGATCGCCCAGATCACGAGATGACGCCAGCGGCGGAACCAGGCGGTCGCGAGCACGAGCACCAGTCCGAGCAGCGCGAACCCGACGCGGGAACCGATCGTGTGCGCCTGGCGCGCGAGCGCGTCGAGCCATCCCATGCGCAGCGAGACGACGGCGTCGGTGATCCGAGCGTCGAACCGGTCGAGCGGGACCGGATCGACGCGGAGCCACAGGCAGCCGGTGACGACGACGACGAGCAGCAGGACGAGCCAGATCCACCCCGTGGAGCCGATCTGCTTGGGCAGCGGTGGGGCAGCGCCCGTCGGCCGACGACGTCGGTGGGGAACGACCCCCGTGCCGACGGACGGTCGCACCACCTCGTCTCGCTGATCCACGCTTGCCCCCCGCGAGGATCCTCGCACGATCACCCGGGCGTCGGGGAACCCCCTGGCCCTCGGAGGCCCCCGAGTGACAGAGGGTGTCGATCGATTGGCCCCTGGGCGTCCCCAAGTCGTGGACGGACTTCCTCTTCGACCACCCGCCGTTCTTCGTCGACTCCGCCCGCACGGTGGTCGTGTGCTGGAACGATCTCGGCGCCGTCGAGGGGCCTTGCAGGCCAGAGGTCGCCCTCCTGGTCGCCGAGCGGCACTCACCAACATGGCGAACCGGGGATCTGAGAGTGGGCGGGCGCCGACATCGCCGGTCCGCCGACGCCGCGCTAGGGTTGACCCAAGCGAGATATCTGGAGGTCGAACGATGACGGAGAGTGCGAAGCAGGCATGGAGCGAGGTCGGCGACAAGTTTTCGTCGTTCGGACGTCGGGTTGCCGATCGGTATCGGGAAGCCGGCACGGACGAGACCGCCGAGTCCGAAGCATCCCAGCGCGAGCTGCAACGGGCGGCCAAGGAACTGATCGATGAGCTCGCGCGCGGCTTTACCGCGATCGGCGCCACGATCCGCGACGAGGAGGCCAAGCGGGACCTCGGCGACGCGGTGAGCGCGATCGGCGATGCGATCACGGCGACGGTGAACGAGGCCAGCGAGGGCATCCGCTCGGGGCGGTCCTCGAGCTCCGGTGGCGCCGAGGGCTCGGAAGGATCAGGGAGCGCCGAGGGCTCAGAGAGCCCAAGAGACTCCGGAGCCTCTGAGGGCGGCGACGCTCGCTAGCCGCTCCTTCTCGACCTGATCGTCTTGCTCGTGTCGCCCTTGCAGTCCTCGGCCATGCCCACGCGCGCGGAGCCCTTGCCGAACATCCCCCGTGTTGCCGGTGCTCCACTCGCAGCGGTGACCGTTCAACGCGGCCTTGTCGCTCGCCATGCGCTCGTCCACGCTCGGGCCCTGCTCGGTGCCCACCCGCTTGAGAGCACGACCTTGCGGTCCTCCGCACACTTCCGGGGCCGGAGGCGGCTCACGTATCTCCAGCAGTGCCCGTTCTCGGTCCCGATCGTGATGGGGGTGTCCGCGCGGTCACCGGCACCAGGGGTCACGGTGGACACCGGTCGAGCCACGTTCCTTCAGCGGCAACGGCAGGATCGGGCCGGTCGTGTGGGGCGTCTTCGCGGGAGCGGTGGCCCTGCAGCCAGACGGACGGATCGTGATCGGAGGCGACTACGACATCTGCCTTCGGCCTGGCACGGTTCCGTCGTGACGGGCGCCTGGACCGCTCGTTCGGCGGCGACGGTGTGGTCGAGGAGCTCCAGGGAGCGGAGCAGGCGCGAGCGGCCTGCTGGTCCAACCGAACGGACGGATCGTGGCGACGGGTTCTTCCGGCCCGCATGAGTTCGGCGATCCGACGATCCCGCGGTTCGTGCTGATCCGCCGGCTCGCCGACGGCCACCGAGACACAGCTCCGGGGTCAACGGTGAGGTGACGACCTTCTTCGAGGGCGGCGTTCGGGCACACGGGTCGGCGATCGATGGCGACGGGCGTATCGTCGTGGTCGGCGGGTCCGGTGAGGGAACGATCCGCTCCTTCGCCCTCGCCCGATACATCGTGTGACAGGCTCGGGACCGGTCGACACGAGGAGCCGCGCGATGAAGCGAGCCTGGCAGATCCCCGACGACGTGCGCACCGTGCACCTCGGCGGATTCACGCCCGAACACGGTGTCGAGATCGCGAGCCGGCTCGACGAAGCCGGAGTCGCCTACTGGGCCAAGGCTCCGACGGGCTTCTTCACCAAGCTGTGGGAGCGCGACGTGCACCTGTTCGTCGACCGCACGAAGCTCGAGCGAGCGCGGGAGATCGCTCGACGGGTGATCGACCCGCAAGGGGCGCTCGGCATCGACCCTGACGAGAAGCCGTGAAGTCTCGCTCGGTCACAGCCCTGTACCAGACGGCCGCTCGAGCGTGGCTGACGGCTGCGATCGTCTCGCTCGCGCTGCCCGTCTCGTGGCGGTTCGGTCTCTGGGTGCCGCTCCACCTCGCGCTCGCGGGCGCGATCTCCACCGCGATCTCCGGTGCCATGCAGAACTTCATGCTCGCGATGACGGCCACACCCTCGCCGCCGCAGCGGTCGGTCCGGGCACAATTCGTGCTGGTGACCGCCGGCGCGGGAGCCATCGCCATCGGTGTGCCAACGTCGACGCGCTGGCTCACGGCGACGGGCGGCATCGCGTTCGCGGGCGCGATGGGGATCCTCGCCTGGATGCTGCGGCGAGCATGGCGCCGGGCGCTCAACCGACGCCACGCGATGCCGATCGCCGCCTACGCCTGGGCGATCGGCTTCGTGCTCCTCGGGGCAACGCTCGGTGCATTGCTGGGGTCAGGCGTGGTCGAGGGCGCCTGGTACGCACACCTCAAACGCGCGCACATGACCGTGAACGTGCTGGGCTGGGCATCGCTGACCGTCGTCGGCACGCTGATCACCCTGCTTCCCACGGTGCTGAGGCTCCGCATGCCCTCCTGGCCGGGACGGGGGGTGCTTGCCCTGCTCGTGGGCGGCCTCCTGGCGCAGCTGCTCGGCGCCGACCTCGCATGGACGTGGATGCTCCAAGCCGGCGGGATCGCGTATGCGGCCGGAGCGCTCGGCGTCGTGCTGCTCGTGGTCACGGTCCTGCGGACCGAACGGAACTGGGCGATCCCGGCGGCCGCGTTCCACATGATGGCCGCGGTCGTCTGGTTCGTGGTCGGCTCGTTCGGTCTGGCGATCGCGCTGTTCGACGGGGAGGCCGGCTTCGACCGCTACCGGTCGACGTTCCTCGTCGCATTCGTCGGCGGCTGGCTCGTGCAGGTGCTGCTCGGGGCCTGGTCCTACCTGCTCCCGATGGCGCGGCCCGGGCATCCGAGGGACCGACGCCGGGCGCTCGCGGCCTTCGAGATCGTGGCGCCGCTGCAGTTCGCGCTCCTGAACGGAGGGCTCGCCCTCATGGCGGCCAGAGCCGCCGGATGGGTCGGCGACGAACCCGGACGGCTCGGGGTCGCCGCTGCGATCCTCGGCGCTGCGATCGCACTCGCCAAGGCCTGGTGGTTCGGCACGCTCGCCCGCGGACCCGTGCTGACCGATCGCGCTCGCGCCGTCTGGGGCGAGTGACCTGCCGTTGCCGGAGGCAGCGGCGCGGAGGCTCACCCCGCGTGGTGCGGGGCCGGCCGGACCTCGTGAGCGGGAGGCGATGGCAGCCTCGGCACGTGGCCCGCCGCGGTCTCCATGACGGCCTTCACGATGCCGCCGTACCCGGTGCAGCGGCACAGGTTGCCCGCCAGTGCGAGCCGCACCTCGTCCTCGGTCGGCGTGGGGTTGCGCCGCAGCAGCGCCGTGGCCGACACGAGCATGCCGGGCGTGCAGAAGCCGCATTGCACCCCGCCTTGCTGCAGGAACTCGGCCTGCAGGGCGCCCACCTGCTCCCCGCCGGCGAGCCCCTCCACGGTCATGACCTGCTTCCCGACGGCCTGCATCGCGAGGTACGAGCAGGCGTTCACCGGCCGGCCGTCGAGCAGCATCATGCAGGCGCCGCACTCGGAGTCGTCGCAGCCCTCTTTCGACCCGGTCAAGCCGATCTCGTCCCGCACGGCCTTCAACAGGGAGAGGTGCGGGTCGATCTCGATCGGGTAGTCGGTGCCGTTCACGGTGAGCGTCGCGTCGGTCTTCATGCGTCTCTCGTACTCCTCACGCGCCGTAGAGCGCGTCGCTCGCAGGGATCGGGACGTCGCCGCCGCCGGCCCGCGTGATCGCGGCGGCGATCGCGCGGCGAGCCACGACCTCGGCCATCGCGGTGCGGTAGTCGGCGGAGGCGCGGACGTCGCTGATCGGCGCGGCTCCCTCGGCGGCGGCGCGTGCGGCAGCCCCGACGTCGGCATCGCCTCCGTCGCCGCTCACCAGCGCCCGTTCGGCCTCGGCCACGCGGCGAATCGTCGGGGACAGCGCCGTGATCGCGACCCGCGCGTCGATGATCGCACCGTCGGCCTGGGTGACGACGGCCGTGGCCCCGACCACGGCGATCTCCATCTGGCGCCGGTACTCGAGCCGCACGTACGCGGAGCCCGTGCGGTCGGCCGGGGCCGGAACGTCGATCGAGACGAGCAGCTCGTCGGGAGCGGCCGCGGTGGCGCCGGGACCGGTCCACAGCTCGTCGAGCGCGAGCGAACGCTCGCCTGCCGCCGACCGCAGTGTCGCGGTGGCCCCCAGGCAGAGCAACGGACCGCCGGTATCCATCGCCGGCGACGCGTTCATCACGTTCCCGCCGATCGTGCCGTTCGCGCGCGTGGCGTGGGACCCGACGATCGCGGACGCATCCGCGAGGGCGGTGAACCTCGCTCGCACGGCTTCGCTGGCCACGATGGCCTCGTGCGTGGCGAGTGCCCCGAGCAGGAGGCCGCCACCCGCGTCGTCGAGGTGCCTGAGCGACTCGACGCGGTCGATCGCGACGATCGCGTCGGGCAACGGCGCCTTGCCCTGGCGCGCGCCGACCACGAGGTCGGTGCCGCCGGCGACCGGTCGGGCGCCGGAGCTGAGGGCGGCGACGGCCTCGTCCAGTGTGGCGGCGGAGGTGAACGACCTCGTCACGCCCCCACCTGCCGCTCTGCCTCCCAGACCCGCTCGGGGGTCATCGGCAACCGTCGCACCTGCGTGCCAAGCGCCTTCGTGATCGCGTTCGCGATTGCGGCGGCCGTGGGGACCTGCGGCGGCTCCCCCACCCCCTTCGAGCCCCGGGGGCCGGCGCCCTTGGCCGCGATCTGGACCCAGTCGACCTCGATCTCGGGCGCATCGGCGCACGTGACGAGCTTGTAGTCGAGCAGGGCGGGATTCCTCTGCCGGCCTTCCTCGTCGAGCTGAGTGCCCTCGCTCAACGCGAGGCCGACGCCCATCACGATCCCGCCGGTGACCTGGCCGTCTGCCCCCCTGCGGTTGAGGATCACCCCGGAATCGTGCGCCGCCGCGACCTTGAGGACCCGAACCACGCCGGTGGCGCGATCGACCTTCACATGCGCCGCCTGGGTGATCAGCTGCGGGGCGAGGAACGTCTCGTTGCCGAGCCGGCCCACGCAACCGCCGGTGTCACCGGCGGGCGCGTCGGGCACCTCACCGGAGCCCTTGCCGTGGATCGTCCCGGCCCCCGCGAGATCACCGATCGACACCGAGCGGTCGGGCGAACCCTTGACGCGGACGCTTCCGTCGACGAGCTCCAGGTCCTCGCGATCGGCCTCGAGCTCCTCGGCGGCCGCGTCGAGCAGCTGCTCGCGCACGTCGGCCGCGGCGCCGAGGACCGCGCGGCCGCTGTTGAACGTGGTCTGCGAGCCGCATGAGCCCATGTCCCAGTTCGCGGCGGCCGTGTCCTGGTAGAGGATCGTGAAGTCCTCGGGGTTCATTCCGAGCTCCTCGGCGACGAACATCGGCATCGCCATGACGGCGCCGCTCCCGTTCTCCTGCGCACCGGTCACGATCGTGCCGCTGCCGTCGCCGTTGATGTGGATGTACGCCCCGGACGGAGCCGGCATGCACGGCCACCAGCCGACGGCGACGCCGATCGCCTCGTCCTCGGGCAGCTCCTGGCCGTACCCGATCATCTCGACCGCACGCTCGAGGGTCTGCTTCATGCCGATCTCCTCGAAGACCTGGCGCGTCGGGCCCTCAGCGCCCTGCTCGATCAGCGTGCGGCGGCGCAGCTCGACGGGGTCCATGTCGATCGCGCGCGCCACCTCGTCCATGTGCTGCTCGAGCCCCCAGCACACCTGCGGCGCCGTCGGGGCGCGGACCGAGCCCGAAGGCTGGTTGTTCGTGTAGTTCAGGTGCGCCTCGACGAAGACATGGTCGATCACGTACGGACCGCACGCGTGCATCGCCGCCATCTGCCCGAGGAAGCCTCCTTCGCCGCAGTAGGCGCCCTTGTCGAGCACGAGCGATGCCTTCCGGGCAACCAGGCGCCCGTCGCGCGTCACACCGGTCTCGAACTCCATCACGATGCCTTCGCGCCGCTGCGCGATCGCGACGAACTCCTCGCGGCGGCTGAAGACCAGCTTCACCGGACGCCGCGCCGCCCGGGCCAGCGCGGCGACCTGCGCCTCGAAGTGCAGGTCGCACTTCGCACCGAAGCCGCCGCCGAGCAGCGGCACCACGATGCGGACGTTCGCCTCGGGGAGCTGCAAGGTCTGAGCGACGCCCGACCGAGCCGCGTACGGCACCTGCGTCGAAGACCAGATCGTCACCTCGTCGCCCTGCCATTGCGCGACCACGGCGCGAGGCTCGATCGGCACGCCCTGCGAGGCGTCGGAGACGTACCGGCCCTTCACCACGACGTCGGCCTCGCCCATCGCGGCGTCGGCATCGCCCTTCACGATCGTGGAGTACGCCATCGTGTTGCCGTCGGCGACGACGTTCTCGTCCTTCTCGTAGGTAGCGAGATCGGGATGGATCAGCGGGGCCGAGGGATCCATGGCCGCGACGAAGTCGCTCACCGCGGGCAACGGTTCGTACTCGACCTCGATCAGCCTGGCGGCCTGGACCGCGATGTCTTCGGTGAGCGCGGCGACGCCGGCGACGATCTCCCCCTCGAAGCGCACGATGTCCTTCGCGAAGAGCGTGCGGTCCTGCACGAACCCGCCGAAGCGTACGTCGGGAAGGTGCTCCTGCGTGACCACCGCGACCACGCCCGGTAGCGCCTCGGCCTTCGAGGTGTCGATCGACAGGATGCGGGCGTGCGGGTGGTCGGCGTAGCGGAACTTCGCGAAGGCCTGGCCCGTCAACGTCAGGTCCGCCGTATAGCGGCCGGAGCCGGTGACCTTCTCCTTCCCGTCCTGGCGGACGAACACATCCGGCGTCGGTGCGATGTCGGTGGAGGCCACGGAACTCCCTTCGCGCTCGAGGTTGGCAGGCCATATCGTATGCGGCTGCGGCCCTCGCGACGAACGCGCGACCCCGCCGGCCCGGTCGAGCGGTCTCGGCTAGCGGGCGGGCTCGTCTCCTGGCCCGTCCGAGGAGGATTCGGCCGGGGCCGGTGGCGGGGGCGGAGGCGCGGGGGTCGCCGGCGGCGCGGGCGCGGTGGACGGCAGCGGGGCCGTCACGACGTCCTCAGGCGCACCCGGCGCCGGGCCGGCGTCGGCGCGGTGTCGCCGCATCATGACGAACAGGCCGACGACGGCGCCGACGATCACCAGTCCGAGGATCGCGTACAACCACGCGTTCGCACCGAACCCACCTTCCTCCGTGGCCCCGGCCTGCTCACCCGAGGCCCCCTGGCCGGGCTCGTCGCCGCCTGCGACGTCACCCGACGCGGACGCCACCGCCCGCAGCTCGGTGCGCTCGCCGAACACCGGCTCCCACGTCACCGTGGTTCCGTCGACCTGGCCGTTGGTCTCGAGGACTTCTCCCGGGAACGTGATCGCGATTCGGAGCTCCGCCGTGTCGAACGCCTCGCTGATCTGGTCCTCGAACGGGTTGCCCTGCAGCTCCGCGCTGTCGGTGGTGAGGTCCATCACGCCGTTGACCTCGTACGTGTCGCCCGTGCGTTCGATCGAGAGGGCATCGGGACCGGAGCCTTCCTGGATGTCCTGGAGCGCGACGTCCTCGAACAGCACGCGAGTGCCGACGAAACGATCGTCCTCGTACGGTTCCTGCGTGGCGCCCGGCACGTCGTCGGGCACGGCCGTGTCGCCCAACAGGTCGTCCACGTTCTGCCCCGTCAGCTCGAGCAGCTCCTTGTTGACCGCGAAGACCATCTCGCCGTCGACCGTGTCGTCGGGCGAGATCGTGAGGGCCATGTCGAGCTTGAGGCACCCCGCGAGCAGCAGGGTGAGCCCGGCCAATAGGGCGGCGCTTCGGATCGATGCACGAGCGGTCCTCATCCGGGTCCTCCGATCGGTTCCTCTCGGCCCGAGACTAACGGTCCCTCGTCGCGCACTCACGCATACGGACCGCGCGACACGGATAGACTCGCTGGCCGATGCTCGCCACCCCGCTCACCGTCGGACACATCGAAGTACTCGCTCTGCTCGACGGGGTGGGCGACCTGACGGGACCGATGGCGGACTCGTTCCCCGACGTGCCTCGTGAGGCGCTCGAGTCGTTCCGTGACCGCGCGCCAGGGGTCTACGGAGGGGCGGGCGCCTGGCGCCTACACGTCCGGGCGTGGCTCGTCCGGCACCCCGGGGGGGTAGCGCTGGTCGACACCGGCCTCGGCGCCCGCGGCGCTCCGGGTCCTGAGTGGTTCGGCGCGCCCGGTCAGCTGCTCGATGCGCTCCGGGAGACGGGCACCCCGCCCGACGCGATCGACACGGTCGTGCTCAGCCACGTGCACGACGACCACCTCGGCGGCACGGTGATCTTCCCCGACGGGGACGACATCGAGCCGGTGCCCGCCTTCCCACGCGCGACCTATCTGCTCCAGCGGGCCGACCGCGAGTGGCAGAGCGAGCAGGCGCGCGCGGACGAGGAGGACCGGGTGATCGACATGTTGCTGCTCCGCCCGCTCGAGCGTGCCGGACAGCTGACGTTGCTCGACGGCGACCACGTGATCGCGGACGGGATCGAGGTGCACCTGGCACCAGGACACACGCCCGGGCATCAGATCGTGCGGCTCCGGTCACGCGGCGCACGAGCGATCATCACTGCCGACACGTTCAACCACCCGATCCAGATCCCCCACCCCGACTGGCCTTCCGGAACCGATGTGATCCCGCCGCAGGCGGCCGCGACGCGGCGCGCCGTGCTCGCCGAGCTTCTCTCCCACCCCGCAACCACGCTCTCCCCTACCCATTTCGCCCAGGCGTACGGGCGCGTCGGCGCGGGGAACGACGGCCTGGCGACCTGGCTGCCGATCTGACGCTCGACCCGCGATATTTCTCTAGAAACCGTTTCCTCTGCCGCACAGGAAACCTCGGCCCGAAGTTCCGCTTCAGGGCAACGAAAATGGATGACGAGGTGGGTGGGCCTCGCTAGGGTCGTGCGATCGCATGAGGGGTGCGAAGACCTTCCTAACCAGCATCGTGCTCGCTGCCGTGCTCGTGGCGGCCGTTCCCATGACCTCGGGGGCGACCTCCCCGAAGGAGTTGCGGCGCAAGATGCTCGCGCTCACGAACTCGGCGCGCCGCAACAACGGGCTGCGCCCCCTCGAGCTGAACTGGCGCCTGTCGAAGGGCGCGCAGGGTCATTCTCGTCGCATGGCGGAGCGAAACACCGTCTACCACACCGCGAACCTGTACCGGCTCGTCAGGCGCTGGCATCCCTCGGTCTGGGGCGAGAACGTCGGCATGGCGGGCACGGTGCGCCGCGCGCACAAGCTCTTCATGCGGAGCTCCGGGCACCGCGGCAACATCCTGCGGAGCGGTTTTTCTCACGCAGGGATCGGTGTGGTGAGCCAGGGAGGCCACACCTGGGTCACCGTGATGTTCTACGGCGGCTGAGAGCTCCGGCGCCGCGAGGTGCTCCGAAGGACGAGCCCGCTCAGCCGATCAGCGAACGGATCTGACGCAGCGCCACCGTGAGCTGGGCGAGGTCACCCATGCCGTCGACCGCGAGGCTGCGCATGAATCGCTGCAGCCGCGTGAAGGCGTCGTCGCGCGTCTCCAGGAACTTCTCTACCGCTTCGTCGATCGGCAGACCGCCGCACTCGTCGAGCACCGTCTCGGCGAGGCTCCGGCGCAGCGTGAAGAGGTCGTCCTCCATCGACTGCAGCGCCCACCGCTGCCAGCGGGATCCCCCTGGCATCGCCTCGACCTGCTTCTCGAGCCAGTCGAGCTGCAGCCGCTCACCCAGCAGGAAGAACGCCCGAGCCACCTCGAGCACGGTGCGGCCGGTCGCGTGCGAGACCGTGATGATGTCTGGCCCGTGGACCAGCTCCGCCTGGAACGCGTGGCGGCGGGCGAGCGCCGCAGGCACGCCCTCGGCCTCGAGCCGCCGGGCGGAGTGGTCGTGCTCCTCGCGCCACGCCTCGGGCCCGATCTGGTCGATCACGCCCGACAGCTCCTCGAACGACGCATGCGCATCCTCGACAGCCTCGGCGATATGCCGGCCGGTCGCGTGCACCAGGTACCAGCGTGACGACGTTTCCACCAGCCAGTCGACGCCGGTCATGAGCTCGTTCTGGATCTCGGGGTCGATCACCCCGTCGAGCGCCTCGACGTCGGCCCACCGTTGCACCGCCCCGGTCACGTCGCGCGCGATCCGGAATGCCCGCACGATCTCGGACGGGCTCGCGCCCGTCTCGGTCACCATGCGCGAGACGAACGTGATGCCCTGCGAGTTGACCACATCGTTCGCCGCGATCGTGGCGATCAGCTCGCGGCGGAGCGGATGCTGCTCGACCAGGTGCCCGAACCGCTCGACGATCTCGTCCGGGAAGTACGCCCGCAGATCCTGGGCCAGGTAGGGCGAATCCGGGAGATCAGAGTCGATCAACGCGGCGAAGATCGACCGCTTCGCGTATGCGAGGAGCACGGCGAGCTCCGGGCGCATCAGTCCCTGGCCGGCGGCGCGGCGCTCGATCATCTCCTCGGACGAAGGCAGGAACTCGACGTCACGCTCGAGCTCGCCTTCGCCTGCCTCGAGCTGCTGCATCAGATCCTCGTACGCCTCGACCCGCTGGGCGCTGACCTCGACCTCCTGGGAGAGGATCTGGGCCTGCTGGTAGTTGTCGTAGAGCACGTGGGCGACGACGTCTTCGGCACAGGCCAGCAGCAGCTCGTTGCGCCCGTCGAGCATCAGCTCCCCACGCTGCACGGCGAGGCCCAGCAGGATCTTGATGTTCACCTCGTGGTCCGACGTGTCGACGCCCGCCGAGTTGTCGATGAAGTCGGTGTTGATGCGCCCGCCGGCGGCCGCGTATTCGATCCGTCCACGCTGCGTGAACCCGAGGTTGCCGCCCTCACCCACCACCCGGGCGCGGACCTCGTCACCGTTCGTGCGGACCGGATCGTTGGCGCGGTCGCCGACCTCCGTGTGACCCTCACCCGTCGCCTTGACGTAAGTGCCGATGCCACCGTTCCAGAGAAGGTCGACGGGCGCCTGCAAGGCGTGATGGATCGCCTCGGCGGGCGTCATGTTCGCGGGCATGTCCTCCCCGATCCCGAGCGCCTTCCTGGCCTCGGGCGAGAGGGTGACGCTCTTGGCGCTGCGATCCAGCACGTCGGCGCCGGCGGACATCAGCGTCCGGTCGTAATCGGCCCACGTCGATCCCGGCGTGGTGAACAGGCGCTGACGTTCGGCGAACGAGATCGCGGGGTCGGGGTCTGGATCGATGAAGACGTGACGGTGGTCGAACGCGCAGACGAGCTTGATCTGCGGTGTGTAGAGCATCCCGTTCCCGAAGACGTCGCCCGACATGTCGCCGACGCCGACAACGGTGAAGGGCTCGTTCATCACGTCGATGCCGATCTCGCGGAAGTGCCGCTTCACCGACTCCCAGGCACCGCGGGCGGTGATACCCAGCGCCTTGTGGTCGTACCCCTGCGAGCCACCGCTCGCGAACGCGTCTCCGAGCCAGAACCCGTAGTCGAGGCTGATGGCGTTCGCCGTGTCGCTGAAGGTGGCGGTGCCCTTGTCGGCCGCGACCACGAGATAGGGGTCGTCGCCATCGTGGATGCGGACGTGCTGGGGGTGCACGGCCGTGCCATCGACCAGGTTGTCGGTGATGTCGAGCATGCCCCGCATGAACGTCACGTACTGCGTGGAGACCTCGGCCTTCAGCTCCTCGACCGCCGCCGGGGTTCGGCGCAGGATGAAGCCGCCCTTCGATCCGTCGGGCACGATCACCGCGTTCTTGACCTTCTGCGCCTTCATCAGGCCCAGCACCTCGGTGCGGTAGTCCTCCCTGCGATCGGACCATCGGATGCCGCCCCGCGCGATCATCCCGCCGCGCAGATGGATCGCCTCCATGTGCGGCGAGTACACGAAGATCTCGAACAAGGGATGCGGCTTCGGCATCTCGGGCACGCGAGCGGAGCGCAGCTTGAAGCTCAGGCTCGTGCGCCCCGGCACGTAGGCGTTCGTGCGCACGATCGCCTCGATCGTGCCGAGCAGGCTGCGCAGGATGTTGTCCTGGTCGAGGGAGCGCACATCGCGCAGGTCGGCGTGGATCGACTGCCGGATTTCGTCGATCTCCTCATCGGTCGCGGCCCGGGCGGGATCGAACCTCGCCTCGAACATGCGGACCAGCGCAGCAGAGATGTGCGCATGCTCGGCCATCGCGTCGTTGCGATACTCCTCGGTGTAGCGGGCGGATACACGCATCCGGTACTTGCGGAGCGCGCGCAGGATCTGCACATGGCGCCAGTCGAGGTCGGTGAGCGTGACCAGGCGGTTCAGTGAATCCGACTCAGCCTCGCCGCGCCAGACCGCGGAGATCGTCTCGGCGACGTTGTCGGCTTCCTTACCGAGTTCGAGCACGGCGCCGCGCGAGTCCAATACGCCGAAGTCGTGGATGTAGGTCTTGCCCTCGCCGAGCACATGGGTCGGGATCTCCTCGACCGCCCGCAGACCCAGCGCCTCCAGGATCGGCATGAACGCCGACAGATCGACCTTCCCTCCGTTCTTGTAGAGCTTCACCCGGGTAAGACGTTCGCCCTTCTTCTCGTTGCCGATGCCGACGAGGTATCCGTCTGGGTTCGTCTCGAGCGCCTCGAGCGCGAGCACGTCGTCGACGATCAGGCCCCACTCGTCCGACGCTTTGTAGTAGCTCGGGAAGCGCGGCGAGTACTTCTCGGCGAGGAGCGGACCTCGTTCGGGCCCCACCCGCTCCGTCAGGACGTCGCGCAGGTCGTCGTCCCAGCTCCGCGCGAGCCGCTCGACCTCGGCCTCCAGTTGCTCGTAGGGCACGTCGGGGATCTGAGTGCCCGGAAGCACGTGCACCGTGAAGAAGATGCGAGCCGATTCGGTCTCGCCGAGCGAGAGGTGGTAGTCGACCGTGGTCCCGTTGAACTGCTGCAGGAAGTACTGCTGCAAGCGCTTGCGCAGGGCCGCATTGAAACGGTCGCGCGGCAATGCGACCACGACCGACACGCTGCGGCCGTAGAGGTCGCGCCGGACTAGCACGCGGATGCCCCCGTGCTTCTCGAGCTGCAGCAGGCCGATCACGAGACGACGGAGCTCGTCGGTCGAGGCCTGGAAGAGCTCGTCCTTGGGGAAGGACTCGAAGAGCTCGACGGCTTCCTTGTAATCGTGCGAGCCGGGGATCAGGTCCTCGGCGGCGAGGATCTGCTCGAGCTTGTGATGCAGCAGCGGCGTCTTCGCCGCGGGTTCCATGTACGCCTTCGAGGTGAACAGGCCGATCAGCCTCGCCTCGCCCGTGATCACGCCCTCGGGATTGACGATGCGTACGCCGATGTAGTCCATGCGGGCGCGGCGATGCACCGTGGAGTAGGAGTTCGTCTTCGAGAAGACGAGGAGGTCACCGCCCTCGATGCGAGCTCGCACGACCGCGTCGAGGTCTGCCAACCGAGTGGTGTCGGCGAAGGCCGAGCGCTGCACGTCGCTCAGGATGCCGAGCCCACTGCCGGGCACGGCGCGGATCGCGGCCCGCTCCTCGCCGTCGATGTCGACCAGCTCGTACTCGCGGTAGCCGAGCAGCACGAAGTTCAGCTGCGCCAGCCACTCGAGGAAGTCGATCGCCTCGCCCACCTCCTGCGGCGGGTACCGGACCGCCGCGGTGCGCGCCAGCTCGATCATGTGGCGAACGCGTTCCTGCATCGGCTCGAAGTCGCGCACCACGAGCCGAACGTCGTGCAGGACCGCGGTGACGCGACGTTCGAGGTCGTCGGCTTCATCGGGTGCCAGCTGACGGTCGAGCTCGAAGTGCATCATCGACTCTCGATGGCTCGCGTCCCGCCCCGACATCACGCGCTCGATCCGGCCCTGCTCGTCGCGGATCGTGCCGATCACCGGGTGCAGGAGAAGGCGGACGCCGAGGCCCCTCGCGAGGAGCTCTTCCTGCACGGAATCGACGAGGAACGGCGAGTCGTCGGTGTTCGTCTCGACGACCGAGCCGACGGTTCCGTACCCGTCGGTGGCGGGATCGGGATCGAAGACCCGCACCGCGGAAGGGTGGGCCCCGCGGCGGTCGGCGAATCCGAACGCCGATAGAACGAGTCCCGAGAGACCGTCGACGCCCGATGCCTCGAGCTCGTCGGGCGACATCCGGCGCAGGAACGCCTTCGCGAACGCGGCGATGGCGTCGCGGCGCTCGAGTTCAACGCGCAGATCGATCACCTCGAGCAGCGACTGCATCACGGCGGGTGGCTCACCCGGCGTGGGCACCGCCGCGATCTCGGAGTGCGCGTCCACGAGCCGTCATTCTGGCAGGTCGCCCCACCCCTGGCGACGGCTGCAACGTCCGAGCCGTGACGCTGCGATGCGCCGACTCGGCCTCGCTCACGCCGAGGTCGAGACCAGGCGAGCGGCATGCTCGCCGTAGGAGCTGCGCACGATCGGCAGCAGGCCGGTGATGTAGGCGCCGCCCACGCATCCGCGGCACCAGGCCGACGCGTTGATCGCTCGCGCCGTCACGTCGGCCACGGCGCAGCGCTGGAGCGCTTCGACGATCGCCTCGTACCCGTAGGACCCCGCGCCCAGGAGCAGGGTGTCCCGAGAGGCGTCGAGGCCCTGACGCAACGAGACGTAGTGCTTCACCCCGACCGTGTTCATGTCGGACGCGCCGGCCACGTCCCGCGTCGTCGCCAGCGGATTGAACGCGGCCGAGGTGGACTCAGCGGTCTCCCACGTCACCACGATCAGCAGGTTCTCGCCGCAGGCCGGCGCGCCGAGCCGAGCGAGGAACGCACCCGCCCACCCCTCGAAGGTCATCGGTTCGCCGGGCACGAGTCGGGTGCCACGCTCCTCGGGTCGGTCCTCGTCGGCGGCCGGTGCGGAACGGAGCGCCCGCTCCCGTGCATGGACGAGCTCCGCGAGGTAGGCGCTCCACGTATCGAGCTCGGCCTGCACGTGTCGCGCCCACGGATCCGTGAGTATGCCTCGCAGATCGCGCCTGGCCTCTGGGAGCAGGAACGCGGAAGGCTGCGCCCTGGGCGACGTGTGACCCACGACGAAGCTCGTCCCGGCGCCCGTGAGGCCCTCGGCAGCCGCCTCGAGCCGCTCGACCCGGGCCGATGCGCGATAGATCCGCTGGTACCAGCGCTCGATCCTTCCGTACCAACGGTTCACGCGGGCCTGCGCACGCTCGATCCGTGCCTCGAGCGTCGCGAGGTCGGGCGCAGGGGTCGACCACGCGCCCGTGGCGACCATCGCGTCGGTCGGCAGGATGGCGAGCACAAGCAGAACGAGGATGAGGGCACGGCGACGCATAGACAGGCGAGGGTATCGGCGGCAGTGCCGTCCGGCTTGACCGCCGGTGCGAAGGGGGTTTCCTGATGATGCGACGGCCCGGTACCATCCGCGGATGCCGACCGGCCGGCGCATCGCCTGGACATTCGCTGTGGTGTCGTTGGCCGCGTGCACCTCGGGATCCGGATCCGGCGATCCCTCACCGGCGGCCTCGGCCACGCAGCTGGCCACTCCGACCGAGCAGGTCGAGATCGATGGCCTCACGATCGACGAGCCCGGATGGAAGGCGAGCGGCGCGGACTGGCGGCTGCGCGTTTCGTGGGGGGAGCCGACCGACGTCGTGATCGACCACTACGAGGTGCGACGCGACGGCGTGACGGTCGGCGAAGAGGTCGAGGAGACGACCTTCCTCGACGACGATGTGGAACCGGGGGCCCGCTACCGGTACGAGGTCGTCGGCGTCGACGTCCACGGTGTCGAGACGCTCGGGGCCGCCGTGTCGATCAGGACCGAGGAACCGAAGGTGTCGGACGCGCGCCTCGAGGGCACCTTCTCCGTGCGCATGGTCGTGGAACGTGCCTCGGGAACCAGCGACCCGGTCCGCGGAGGCGCGATCTTCTTCACCTTCGACCCCCGCTGCCGTTCTGGGGCGTGCGACGTCCGCTGGAACGTGCGCAGTGCCCGAACCGAAGGGACGCTCCGACGGACCGATGGCGTCTACGAGGCCACCCTGCGCACCCCGTTGTTCGTCCGCAACTGCTTCGGCGAGGTGGTCGAGGAGGTGCTCGAGGTGCGCCTGCGGGTCAGCAAGGCGGCCCCGTTGGAGGGAAGATGGCGGGCGACGAAGTTCGTCGGCGCGATCGACGAGATCTCATCGTACGGTGGATGCATGACCGCGACGATCGACTGGAGCGTGCAGGGGCTCCTGCAGACCTGATCCTCATGGAAACCGACACCCCGAACCCTCCGTACCCCGACAGCGTGGCGGAACCCGACACGCCGACGCGTCGCGATCGGCGCCTCGCGATCGGACTCCTGGTGGTCGCCATCGGCATCCTGGTCGCATCCCTCCTGTGGTTCACACGTTCGCCGGGACCCCCGACGGTGCCGATCGCCTTGCAGGCCACTGCGACGAGCTGCGAGGAGCCCTGCGAGCGCTACACGCCGATCGTCGCGCTGGACTGGAGGCCGCCTGAGTCCGGGGCGGGGGTGGAGCGGTACCGGCTCCTTCGCGACGGCGCGCCGCTCGAGACACTCAACGGCAGCGAGCTCTCGTTCGTCGACCGCGACGTGACGTTCGGTCAGCGCTACGCCTATCAGGTCGTCGCTGTGAGCGGTGAAGGCGAGTCACTCCCCACCGCCGAGGTCGACGCGGTGGTACCCACGCCCCCCGACGAGATCGCGCGGCTCGCCGGCATCTACCGGGTCGGCCTGACGGTGCGCTCGGCGCGTTCGATCGGCGCCGCGTTCGGCATCGAGAACCCGATCCCCGGAAGGCGGGGTATCGACCGATGGTCGTTCGAATCGACGTGCGGCGACGGCCAGGGCGGCTGCCCATCGACCTGGTCGGGGCTCGAGGGTGAGATCGAGCCCCAGGACGGTCGTTGGGTGGGCACGGTCGAGGGCCTGCCCGCACGATGCGGCCGCGAAGGAAGCGCCCCGGCGCCTATCGACGTCGAACTCGACGCGATCGACGTGGGCGTCGTCGACGATGCGTGGGTGGTGACTGGCTTCCGGGGAACGGCGACGGTCTCCTTCCGCTGCCCCGGGTTCCCCGCCGCGTCGGCCACGGTTGAGGTCACAGGGAAACTCTGACGAGGTTCAGCTCCCCACGATCTCGTACGAGTGACTGAGCCGAACCACCGGTCGGAGGGTCGCCGCCACCGAGCAGTACTTCGACTCTGACAGCTCGATCGCCCGCGCCGCCCTGCGGTCTTCGACCGTGCCCGTCAGGACGAAGTGCATATGGATCGACCGGAACGTCCACGGCGGAGCGAGGTCTTGCTCGCTCGAGATGCGGACCTCGAGGGCGCGCAGATCCTGCCGCTGCTTGCGCAGGATCACGACGACGTCGTAGACCGTGCAGGCCGCGAGCGAGATCGGCAGCAGATCCGAGGGCTTCGATCCCGGTCCGTCGGGGTCGTCGCCGGTCAGGATCGGCTCGCCGTAAGTGGCCTGGGACCGGAACGTCAGGCCCTCGCCGGTCCACCGCAGCGTCACGTCGTCCATCGATCACCGTCCTCCACCGGCCCGTCACAGGCCGATCAAGGCCGGACCGGGGGTCAAGGTTGCGCCCGTTTTGGCCGAGTCTAGGGGTAAGGCCGACACGGCTCGGCAAAGGAACTAGCTCGCTCGGGCCAGTCAGTTTTCCGCCGCATGGCTGGAGGGTCTTCGTGAGACCATGCGGTACGCTCCCGCACAGATGGGGGCCGAACAGAGGACAGCGAACGCATGAGTGCACGAGGCGTCCGCATCGTTGTCGGGGAAGGCCCGTCCGAACGGAAGGGCCTCCTCCGCTTCGTCGTGGATGGGGAGGGATACGACGTCGTGGCCGAGGCGTCCACGACGGCTGAGCTCGCGCGCCTCATGGCGAGGCACCGTCCCGATGTCGTGGTCCTCGACGACGGCATCGGCGCCACGGCCGTCGGCATGATCAACGAGATGTCCCCGAACACCAAGGTGGTCCTGGTGTGGCCGGGAGCGGTCATGCCGGTGGGGGGTGCCGCGCGTGTCGAGCCCGCACGCGTGCTGCAGGATCTCGGCCCGACGATCGAGCGACTCACGGGGCAGCCCAGCGCGACGAGTTCAGGACGTGGTCCGGCGCTGATCGAAAGCGCGACGAGCGATCCGGACATGCTCAACGCGATGCTGTTCGGCGGTGCCGCCGCGACCGACGAAGCGATCATCGAGGACCGCGAGCCGGCACCCGTCGTCATCCTGCCGCTCACACCGACGATCGATCACGACGAGCTGATCCTGAACGTTCCCGACGCAGAGCCGGACGACGAGCACGCCGGCGCAGGTGCCGCGGCCGGGCTCGTCGCGGGCGCGGCGGGCGCAGCGGCGCTCGCCGGATCCGTGCCCGCCGCGGCGGCCGACGGCGGCGGCGCGGCCGTCGCGTCGTTGGCCGCTCGAGGAAGCGCGGTGGGTGCTCAGAGCGCCCTGAACCGCCGTCTCGGCAACCTCGCCCTCGGCGGGGCCGCGGTGGCGAGCGCTCTCGTGCTGGCCCTGGCGCTCGGCGGCACCCGCGTGCCGATCGGAGGCATCAGCGGAGCCCCGATGTCGCAGGGGGTCACCAGCACGCCGAACCCCGGAACCGACAACCCCCCGGGAACGGTGGGGGAGACCGACGGCGGCGAGAACAGCGACGGCGGCAACGGAGGCGAGGGGGGAGGCGGCACAGCCGACGATCTCAGCCTGACAGGTTCCCCCGGCATCACGCTCGTGGGCGATACGACGCTCGAGCCCCCGGGACCCCCCGACATCGGCGTCGACGCTGGTGACATCGGCCCCGGTGACGGAGGTGCTGGCGGAGGCGGTGACGACGGCGGGAGCGGCGGGAGCGGCGGGAGCGGAATCAACGCCGGTGGGGGCGGCGACGACCACAGCGGCGGAGATGCCGGCGACGCTCGTGACGGCGGTGACGACGACCACGACAAGGGCGGCGGCAACGACGGCGACGGAGACGACCACGACAACGGTGGCGGCAACGACGGCGACGGGGACGACCACGACAACGGTGGCGGCAACGACGACGAGGACAACCCGGGCCACGGCGGCGGTGGCGGCAACGGCGGCGGTGGGGGCAACGGCGGCGGTGGCGGCAACGGCAACGGCAATGGCGGCGGTGGCGGCAACGGCGGCGGTGGCAGCATTCCCGAGAGCGACGGCACCCCCGAGAGCGACGGCACCCCCGAGAGCGAAGGCACCCCCGAGAGCGACGGCAACGCCGAGAGCAACGGCAACGCCGAAGGACACTGACCTGGGCGCGGAGCGCTCGGCCCCGTGACGATCCAGAACGCTGTCGGCACGATCCGCCGCATCTACGTTCGGCCTCCCGATCCCGACGCCCTCCTGGCATGGCGTGACTACGCATGGCATGCCGCCCCCGACCCCGTGAAGGCGGCAGAGGAGCACGCCGCGTTCCGTCAGGCGCTGGAGGCCCGCGGTGCCGAGGTCGTGGTCGGCGCCACGACCGTGCCCGGCGACCCCGACGCCATCTACGCGTACGACCCCACGTTGCCGACCGATCAGGGGGTCATCGCCCTGCGCCCCGGCAAACCGGGTCGACGGGCCGAACCGGGGGCGCTCACAGCCGACCTCGCGAGTCAGGGTCTTCGCCTCCTGGGGACGCTCTCGCCCCCGGCCGTCGCCGAGGGTGGCGACATGTTCTGGCTCGATGAGCACACCCTGCTGGTCGGCCGCGGCTACCGGACGAACGACGATGGCATCGAGCAGATACGGTCGTTGCTGGGCGGCGGGATCGACGTGATCGCGTTCGATCTGCCGCACTTCCAGGGGCCCGATGCGTGCCTGCACCTGATGTCGTTCATCTCCCCGCTCGACCACGATCTCGTCGTCGTCTACATGCCGATGATGCCGGTGCGCCTGGTCGCGCTCCTGCGGGAGCGAGAGGTCGAGCTCGTCGAGGTGCCCGACGACGAGTTCGAGACCCAGGGCCCCAACGTGCTCGCGCTCGCCCCACGAGTGGCCCTCGCGCTCGACGGGAGCCCCGAGACTCGACGACGCATGGAGGCGGCGGGGGTCGACGTCCGCACGTTCACGGGCACGGAGATCTCGCGCAAGGGTGACGGCGGACCGACCTGTCTCACCCGCCCCCTCGACCGAGTCTGAGGGCACAGCCTCGGCGGTCGCCGGTATGCTCCGGCGCGATGTACGAGTACTGGCTCCTGCTGCACATCCTCGCGGCGATCGTGTTCGCCGGCTGTCACGGCGTCTCGATGTTCGCGCTCTACCGGATCCGTGCGATGGGGCTCGACCGGGCCCGCATCGCCGACACGATCGCCTTCTCCGGCACCACCACGCGGCCGATGTACATCTCGCTCGCGGTGGTGATCGTCGCGGGGTTCGTGCTCGGGGTGCAGGGGAAGTTTCTCGGTTACTGGTGGATGTGGCTCGCGTTCGCCGTGCTCGTGGTCACCACCGTGCTGATGACGTTGACCGCCAAGCCCTACTTCCAGCGCATCACGGCGGCCTGTGCGATCCGTCCGTCGGGAGTGCCCAGGGTGAGCGACGAGGAGCTGCAGGAACTGATCGCCGGCCCCAAGAGCAAGGCCCACCTGATCACGACGATCGGTATGGTCGGCCTCGTCGTGATCGTCTACCTGATGGTGGCCAAGCCCGGTTGGCCCTAGGTCAGGCGGGCGGCAAGGGGCGAGCCGCCGGTCCGTTCACGACCTCACCATGAGGGCCGAAGCGGGACCCGTGGCAGGGACACTCGAAAACGTGGTCGGCCGTGCTCCAGGCGACCGTGCAGCCCATGTGCGTGCAGCGCGCGGACATCAGATGCAGCTCCCCCGTCTCGTCCATGAATGCGGCGAGCCGCTCCCCCGCCTGCACCAAGATCCCTCCCTCGCCGGGTTCGAGCTCCGAGGCCACCTGCGCGATCGTGCGGGCGACGAGCACGTCGCGATCGGACATGTCGACGACTTTCTCCGGTACCGGGTTCAGGAAGAATCGCTTGGCCCCAGTCATCCCCTTGTTCCCGATCACGATCAGATCCGCTCGGACCTCGCGGGCGACCGCGAGGATCTCGTCGGCCGGGTCGCCCTGGCGCAGCACCACGTCGCAGTCGACCTCGGCCCCGAAGACCACGACGGTGTCGTCGGTGACGAGCTTCCCCGTGGCGGGGTGTCCGACGAACACGAGGGTCGCGGGGGCACCGACCGAGGCGGCGAGGTCGAACCCCTTGCGCGCGGCCCGATCCGCGGTCGCCGAACCGTCGGTCGCGATCAGGATGCGGCGATAGAGGTGTTCGCCGTCGCCACGCTCGACGTCCATCGCGATCAACAGGTCGCGGGGCGCACGATGCGAGAGCCGGTCGGCGGTCGGACCGATCTCGGTCGCGCTGCGACCACCGCTGACAACCACCAATCCGACGTCGCGCTCCTCGGCGAGGTCCACCAGCACGTCGGCCGGAGAGCGCCCACCGTGGAGCTCGCCCTTGACCTTCTTGACGCCCGATTCCTGCGCGGCAGCGACGGCCTCATCGAGCACCTGCTGTGCCCCCTCGGGTCGCTCCCAGACGTAGGCGACGATCAGCTCGGCCTTACCGGCCTTGGCGAGCTCGGTGGCCACTCGGCTGCTCGCCGCAGCTCGAGCGGTGCCGTCGGTGCCGAACAGGATGCGCTTGTACGCCACGGGCGACCTCTCCTCGGGCCTCGCACGCTACCGCGCGCTCACCCCTGCCGACACGCGGTCCCGGCCCCCCCGGGCCCCACGGCCGGTAGCGGTCCCGCCACGGGGCACTACGGTCGAGATGAGGAGGGATCGCGATGACGACGCATGTGCCACCCACGACCTGGTCCGATGCCCATCGGCCCGAGATCGAGTCACGGGAGCACAGGCCGGGGCCTGCGAGCGGACGATGGGGCGGACGGCTTCCCGACCGGGTGCATCTGGGGCGGGGCCGGCGCCTGCGAGGCCGCATCACGATGCCACGCATCTTCCGGCACGTGCGACGGGGCGGCTGACGGGCAGGCCGCCCCGAAGCCCCGGAGGAGGCACCGCGCCCGTATCCTTCGGGGATGTACCGGTTCTGGGTGTTCGTGCATCTCGTGGGTGTGGCCGGATTCCTCGTGACGCACGGGGTTTCGATGTGGGCCCTGTTCGCGGTGCGCGCCGTCGACGGGGACCGCGATCGCATCCTCGAATGGTGTGAAACCTCGAAACGGACCACGATGCCGATGTACATCTCGTTCGGCCTGCTCCTGCTCGGAGGCGTCGCAGCCGGCATCGACGGTGCGCTCTTCGCCGACTGGTGGCTGTTGGGCTCCCTGCTCCTGCTGCTCGTGCTGACGGCTCTGATGTCGGTGGTCGCGACCCCGCACATGAAGCGGCTGCGTGATGGGTGCACCCGGTGGGCCGACGGCACCTACACGATGTCCGACGACGAGCTCCGCGAGGCGCTCGAGGGGCCGGCGACGACGATCACCGCGGCGAGCGGGTCGGTAGGTCTGCTCGTGATCCTCTCCCTGATGGTGTTCAAGCCCGGCGCGTGACGAGACGTCGTGCCCCCGCCCGACATCGGTAGCCTGGTCGCCATGAGCGACCGAGTCGTCAACTTCGGGTCGGGGCCGGCGACGCTTCCTCTGCCGGTGCTCGAGCAGGTGCAACGTGACCTGCTCTCGCTCCCCGGCATCGGGATCTCGCCGCTCGAGATCTCTCATCGCAGCTCCTGGTTCGCCGGCGTGCTGGAGGAAGCCGAAGGGAACCTCCGCTCGCTGCTCGGCGTACCGGCGACCCATCGCATCGTGTTCTGCCAAGGCGGCGCGACCCAGCAGTTCTCGATGGTGGCGATGAACCTGCTCAGAGGCAGCGGCGGTATCGCCGAGTACGTCGTCACCGGTTCCTGGGGCACGAAGGCGGTTCGCGAGGCCGGGCGGGAGGGTGCGGTCCGCGTCGCGTGGAGCGGCGCCGAGCTCGGGTTCGTCCGGGTGCCGGAAGCCGACGATTGGACGCCCTCACCCGATGCCGCGTACCTCCACGTCACGACGAACGAGACGATCGAGGGGGTCGAGTGGTCCGTACCGCCGGTACCACCCCCTGGGGTGCCGCTCGTGGCCGACGCGTCGTCGGACCTGCTGTCGCGGCCGATCGACGTCGGTGGTTTCGGCGTGCTGTACGCGGGAGCTCAGAAGAACGCCGGCCCGGCCGGGGTGACGATCGCGATCATGCGCGGGGACCTGCTCGATCGCGTGCCCGACGGACTACCGACGATGCTCGATTACCGCACGTTCGTCGAGCACGGCTCCCTCTACAACACACCGCCGGTGTTCGCGATCTACGTCGTGATGCTCGTGACCCGCTGGCTCCGCGACGAGGTCGGCGGCCTCGAGGGACAGGAGCGGCGCAACCGCGCCAAGGCGGAGCTGCTGTACGACGCGATCGATGCGAGCGAGGGGTTCTACCGAGGACACGCGGACCCGGGCTCGCGATCGCTGATGAACGTCACGTTCCGCCTGCCGAGCGACCAGCTGGACGCCCGGTTCGTGTCCGAGGCCGCCCGGCGCGGGCTCGCTGAGCTCAGGGGCCACCGCAGCGTCGGCGGCGTCCGGGCGAGCATCTACAACGCGATGCCGATCGACGACGTCGAGACGCTCGCGACGTTCATGGGCGACTTCGCCGCCAGGGCCTACTAGTCGCATCTGGACTCCCCCCGATTGGATCGACGGGGGTACCCTGTCACTCCTCGACCAGTGCGATGTCGAACTCCGTGCCCTCGGGATCGGAGAGCGTGCGCCACGTGAACGGCTCGAGCTGGCGCTCCTCCCCGTCCCACGACCCACCGAGCTCGATCACGCGCCGCGTGGCCGCCTCGAGGTCGGACACGCCGAGGTCGAGGTGGATGCGCGTCTTCGCCTGCTTCGGCTCGGGGACCCGCTGGATGCACACCACCGGAAGGTCGTCACGGCCCTTCAGGAAGGTGAACCGGCCCTCGTCGAGCTCGTCGTCGATCTCGGTGCCCAGCACCTCCGCCCAGAACGAGGCGGCCTTCACGGTGTCGACAGCGTCGATCGTGACGAAGAGGAAGCTCGCGTCGGCTATCGTCACCCCCCCACCAACTCGTCGGCCATCTGCGCATACACCTCCGTGTGACGGTCGACGTCGTCGGCGGTGGTCGCCGGCGACATCAGCGCCATGTTGTGGAACGGTGTCATCAGGATGCCGCGGTTCAGCAGGTAGAGGTGGATGTACGGATCCACGTCGTCGTCCTGGCCGGCGGCCGCCTCGGCGCCGTTGCGGGCCACGTCTGGACGGAACAGGTACTCGACGCGGCAGCCGAGACGCACCACGTGCCAAGGCAGCTCACGCGACTCGATCACCCCGCGGACACCCTCTTCGAACCGCGCGCCCAGCGAGATCATCCGCTCGAACGCCTCGTCGGTCATGACCTGTCCGAGCGTGGCGCGCATCGCCGCGAGCGACAGGGCATTCCCAGCGAGGGTGCCGCCCACGCCGCCGACGTCGGCGTTCCTCCAGTCGGTGTGCTCGTAGACGAGGTCGCTGACCCGCTGGGTCATGCCGTAGGCGCCGCTCGCGATGCCCGCGCCGAGGGTCTTCCCGATCGTGACGAAGTCGGGCTCGAGGCCCCAGGCCCTCGTACAGCCGCCCGGCCCGGTGCTGATCGTGTGCGTCTCGTCGATCACGAGCAGGGTGCCGTACTTCGTGCACAACTCGCGAACGGCCTCGTGATACCCGGGATCGGGAAGGACGATGCCGATGTTCGTGAGGGCCGGCTCGAACAGGCACGCGGCCACATCGCCCTCGGCGAGGGCGGCCTCCAGGCCGTCGAGGTCGTTGATCTCGACCACCCTGGTGGTCTCGTCGAGCGGTACGGGCTTGCCGATGTTCCCCTCGCGCGCCACGGTGCGCCCGCCGATGAGGGTCGCGAACGTCTCGTCGACCGACCCGTGATAGCACCAGTTGTGCACCACGATCTTCGGGCGCCGCGTGATCTCGCGCGCCCACCGGATCACGAACCGGTTCGCGTCGGTGGCCGTCAGCGTGAACTGCCAGTACGGCACGCCGAACCGGCGCGCCATCTCGGTGCCCACCCAGGTGGCGTCCTCCGTCGGGAGCATCAACGTGATGCCCTTACTCGCCTGCTCGGCGATCGCGTCGACCGCGACCTTCGGTGAGTGGCCGGCCATGCCGCCCGTGTCGCCGAGGCAGAAGTCCACGAAATCGTTCCCGTCGACGTCCCAGAAGTGCGCGCCCTCCGCTCGATCGACAAAGACGGGATGGTCCCCCGGCCAGCGGGTCATCCAGTTCATCGGCACGCCGAACAACAGCGATCCCTTAGCCTCTTCGGAGAGCTGTCCGCTGCGGGCGTGACGCTCTCGGAACGTCGCCCGTTCGCGCTCCATCAGCTCGGCCACCCGAGCGCGGTCGACGGTCTTCACGTGGGTTCCCCCCTCGGCATCGTGTCGCGGAGTGCCCGTTCGTGCGGGAGTCTAGCCCCGGCGTCGCCTCACGCGGACGCGCCGTCCCGCTAGCCTGGCGCTATGGCATGGCCGTTGATCCGAGCGTCGGGGGGCCCTCGTGAGCGGGGGCGTGCGTACGGGGAGGGGGCACGCGACAGGGTGCACGGCTCGATCGAGCTGTACACGGCGGTCTTCCGCCATTACACCGGGCTGGGGTGGACCGAGGTCCGCGACCGGGCCGGTGCCTACGCCGAGTGGTTCGACGACACCGACGTGCAGCTCCTCCCCGAGATCGAAGGCATCGCGGAAGGTGCGGGCGTCGACGCCGAGGACGTGCTCGCCCTCAACGTCCGCACCGAGGTGATGTTCGGCCTCGACGCGCGCGCCGCTCGGACTGCCGCCAAGGAGTGCACGGCGATCGGTGCGGCACCGCCCGCCACCGTCGGCGAGCGCGTCTTCATCGCCCAGAACTGGGACTGGAAGCCGCCTGCCCGCGACACCTGCGTGCTCCTGGCGATGCGGCCGGCGGGACGTCCCGCCTTCGTGACGCTCGTGGAGGCCGGCCTGCTCGCGAAGGCCGGCATGAATGACGCCGGGATCGGAGTCGCGACGAACGCGCTGACCTCGAGCCGCGACCGGGGGAACCCTGGCGTGCCCTACCACGCGATCCTTCGCCGGGTGCTCACCAGCGCCTCCTTCGAGGAAGCGGTCACCGAGGTCGTCCAGCGGGAGCGCGCGTCGTCAGCCAACTACCTGATCGGTGCGCGCTCCGGGCACGTCACGGACCTCGAGGTGGCACCCGGCGGTCCCGACGCCGTCTGGCGCGTCGACGCCGGCACGATCTGCCACGCGAACCACTTCGTCCGCCCCGACCGTGACTTCAAGGACCTCGCCATGCTCGACGGCCGAGAGTCCCCCCTGCGACAGGCCTCGGCCGAAGGAAGCGTCGAGCGCCGCTCGATCGGCGTGCCGGAGATCGAGTCGGCCCTTCGAGCGCACGCCGGCCCGAACCGTGGCGAGGGATCGGTCTGCGCCCACGGCGACCAGTCGCGGCCTCCGGAGGCCGACTACGTCACCGTGGCCGCGATCGTCATGGACCTCTCGGTGGCTGCGCTCCACCTGACGCACGGCAATCCTTGCACCGCACCGTTCGACACCTTCGATCTGAGGTCGCTCCTCGGCTGACGGGAACGTCGGACGTGTCGGCGTCGGGGTCAGGTATGCCCCGACGCAACCGATAACCCGAAGGATGTCTCGGAACGTGTGGTTCTTCGTCGCCCCGATGGCCGGGGTCGCCGCCGCTGTGCCCGGTGACGTGCCATGGCAGCTCGGCGTGGCCGTGGGTGGCCTCGTGCCGGTCGCGATCCTGCTCGGGGTTCACCGACACGCACCGCGACACCGGATCGCCTGGCTCGTACTGACGTTGGCGGTGCTGCTGCTCGCGATCCCGCCCTTGATCGATCGCCTCCTCGTCTCGACCGGTGGGGCCGATGCCCTCCAGAGCGCGACGGCGTGGCTGGCGCTCGGTGCGCCGGTCGCCCTCATCACGGCGTCGACGGTGATCGTGAGGGCGCGCTGCGGGGGTCCCGACCGGACGGCGGCGATCGACGCCTTCACGGTCGCCATCGGCATCGGCACGATCGCATGGGTCGCCATGCTGCAGCCGACCCTGACCGCGAGCAACCTCGATCTCGACACCCGCATCATCTACCTGGCGGGAGGGTTCCTGGACGTTTGCCTAGTGGGTGTCGCGGTCCGGCTGGCCATCACGCCCCGACCGAGGAGCGCCTCGCTGTGGGCGCTCGTGGGCGCCGTCGTCGCCGTCGCCATCGGTCACGCCGGGGCGATCCTGCTCCTCACGACCGGCGCGACCATCACGATGATGGGGGCCGATCAGGTGATGCTCTTCGGCAGCGTGACGGCCGCGCTCCTGATCGGGCTCGCCGCCGTGCACCCCACGATGACGTCACTGACCGAAGCGTCCAGCGACGAGCGGCCCCTCGGGTTGCTACGGCTCGCCCTGCTGGCGGCCGCGTCGCTGATCGCCCCCGCGATGATCGCGCTGCAGCTGCTGCCCGGCGAGACCGGCGAAGGCGTCGGGGTCCTCGTCGACGCCACGATCGTGATGTTCCTGCTCGTCGTCGCGCGTATGTGGGGCCTGGCACGAGCGCAGGAGGGATCCGCGGTCAGGGAGAAGGCGCTCCGCGAGGCGGGCGCCAAGCTCGCGACAGCGACGAGCCAGGACGGCATCCACCGTGCCGCGATCGACGCCGTCGCAGCGCTGGCCGGTGACGATGCGGCCGTGCGCATGTGCGACTCACCGCAGCGGCCCGGGCGGTTCGTGGTGATGGCGTCGTCGGGGGGTGGCGATGCGAAGGGCGCCCGCTTCACGTTGACCCTGTTCCCCGTCTGGAAGCGAGAGCAGCTGCAGTCGAACACGGCCTTCGTCGTCCAGACGCACGAGAGCACCCTCGTCTCCGACCTCTACCTCGCGCGGATCGAGCAAGGCTCGGTCTTCACGGCCCCGCTGTTCGTACAGGACGAGCTCCGGGGACTGATGGTCGTCGCGACCCCTGACGAGATGGACCGGTCTCTCACCGACTCGCTGACCGCGCTGAGCACGCAAGTCGCGCTCGCGCTGGAGTCGGCCGCCCTCACCCGGAACCTGCTCCAGCAGCAGAGCGAGGCGAGGTTCGCGTCGCTCGTGAGCAACTCGTCCGATGTCGTCTGCGTGGTCACCCGGGACACCACGATCAGCTACGTCAGCCCCGCGGTCGCACGCATGCTCGGCTACGACCCGGGGGTGTTGGAGGGCACCAGGTTCGCCGAGCTCGTGCACCCCGACGACGTGCCGAAGGCCCTCCACGCGATGGAACCTCACGACGAGGAGACGAGGGACTCGGTGCTGGTCGAGCTGCGGGTGCGGCACAACCGTGGGGAGCATCTGCATACGGAGACGCTCATCTCCGATCAGTCGGACGACCCCAACGTCGGAGGCATCGTACTGAACGTCCGTGACGTGACCGAGCGCAAGCGCTTCGAGGAACAGCTCGAGCACCAAGCCTTCCACGACTCCGTCACGACCCTCGCGAACCGGGCGCTGTTCCACGACCGCGTCTCCCACGCCCTCGAGCGACAGTCCCGCGACCACGAGCCGATCTCGGTGCTGTTCATGGACCTCGACGACTTCAAGACGATCAACGACTCGCTCGGGCACGCGGCCGGAGACCAGCTGCTCTTCGAGGTCGGGGAGCGATTGCGCAAGTGCCTGCGGGCGGCGGACACCGCCGCCCGGCTCGGGGGCGACGAGTTCGCCGTGCTGCTCGAGGACGGCGAAAAGGGAGTGACTGCCGCCGACGTCGCCGAACGCATCATGGCGATGCTCGAGGACCCGTTCACCCTCGAGGGCAAGGAAGTGTTCGTGCGGTCGTCGGTCGGCATCGCGACCGCGGACGGCGACCGCGGAGGCGATGTGGAGGAGCTGCTGCGCAACGCCGACGTCGCGATGTACATGGCGAAGGAGCGGGGGAAGGGCCGCTACCAGGTCTTCGAGCCCGCGATGCACGACACCGCGCTCAAGCGCCTGGAGCTCAAGGCGGACCTGCAACGGGCGATCGAACACCAGGAGTACCGGTTGCACTACCAGCCGGTGATCGAGCTCGAGAGCGGTCGCATCGTGGGGGTCGAGGCCCTGATCCGCTGGATCCACCCCGTCCGCGGGGTGGTGCCACCCCTCGACTTCATCCCGCTCGCCGAGGAGACAGGATTGATCGTGCCGATCGGGCGCTGGGTGCTGCGCGAGGCCTGCCGTCATGCCGTCGAGCTGCAGGAACGGTTCCCGAGCGATCCGCCCATCCACATGGCCGTCAACCTCTCGGTCCGTCAGATCGCGCGTCCCGAACTCGTCGAAGAGGTGCGCGAGATCCTCATCGACACGGGGCTGGACCCGCACTCGCTGATCCTGGAGATCACCGAGAGCGTGATGATGCAGGACATGGACCTCTCGATCGAGCGCCTCGGCCACCTGAAGCAGCTCGGTGTCCAGCTCGCGGTCGACGATTTCGGCACCGGGTACTCGTCGCTCAATTACATCCGGCGGTTCCCCGTCGACATCCTCAAGGTGGACAAGTCCTTCATCGACGGCGTGAACGACGGCGGCGAGGCCTCGGCGCTCACCGAAGCCGTGATCAAGCTCGCGGGCATCCTGAACCTCAGGCCGGTGGCCGAGGGCATCGAGCGGGCCGACCAGCTCCACCGGCTGCTGGAGCTGCGCTGCGAGATGGGGCAGGGCTACTACTTCGCGAAGCCGTTGCGCAGCGACGAGCTGGCCGCGCTGCTCGAGGAGCGCACGGCGATGCACGGCGAGGCCGAGGCGCTCGCTCGAGGGCGACAGCTCTGATCGCACGACCAGCATGGCGACGGGGCCGTGACCCCGTACCCTGGACCGGTCGATGCGAACCCGACGATTCCTGTTCGCGATCTGCCTGGGCGTCTCCGCTGCCCTGATCGCGCAGTCGCCCGCGATCGCCGCTCCGCCACGGTGGGTGCAACGGGTGGATTCCCTGGTCGGTGACCTGCCGATCTCGGTGGCCGTCTCGCTCGAGGGGAGCCCGCTCTACCGGCACCAGGACTGGGTGCGCCGACCGCCGGCCTCCAACCAGAAGCTCTTGCTGTCGATGGCGCTGTTGCAACGGATCGGCGCCGACACGACGATCCCGACCCGGTTGTTCGCGACCGAACCGGTGGGGTCGGACGACGTGCTCGACGGGAACCTGTGGATCGTCGGCCACGGCGATCCGGAGATCGACGCCCTCGACATGGCCGACCTCGCGCGGTCGCTCGGCGACGCCGGCGTCGAACGCGTCCGAGGGCGCGTCTTCGGTGGGACGGGTCCGTTCGCGCGCGACTGGTGGGCGCCGGGCTGGCGCGACTACTTCCCCGATGTCTACATCGCCTTGCCGACGGCGCTGACGTACCGGTTCAACGAGGGCGCGGGCGGGCGCCATCTCCGCGACCCCGAACGCCTCGCTGCGAAAGCCCTGACGAGGAAGCTCGAGGTGCGCGGCATCGAGGTGACCGGCAGGCCGGGTCTCGGCTCGGCGCCGCGCGGGCTCGTCGCGATGGCCACGGTGCACAGCGATCCCCTCGCCGCGATCATGCATCGGATGAACGTCGTCTCGAGCAACTTCCGAGCGGAGGTGCTCGGCAAGGTGCTCGGCGCGAAACGACTCGGATCGCCGGGCACGATCGCGAAGGGCGCCAGGGTGGTCGAAGGCTTCGCCGACGCCCAGGGCGTGCGCGTGGCGGCCCATGACGGTTCCGGCCTGTCCTACGACAACCGCGTGACCGCCCGAGGCATGGTCGAGATGCTCCGGGTCGCCGAGCAGGCGCCGTGGGGCGACGTGCTGCGGGACACGTTGGCCGCCGGAGGCGAGGGAACACTCGAGGACCGTCTGCAGACGGTCACCGTGCGGGCCAAGACCGGCACGTTGATCGAGGTCTCGGCGCTGTCGGGGTGGGTGTGGCTGGAGCGGGAAGACGCCTGGGCGGCCTTCTCGATCCTATCGAGCGGCGTGAACACCGATCAGGCCAAGTCGATCGAGAACAGGATCGTCCGCGTGGTCGCCGCGAACGCCGGGCCGAGGTAGCGCTCGTTCGCCTGCTCGCCCGCGCGGCTCCGGGAGAGGAGGCGAGCCCTCGACCGCGTCCGGCGGGCGCACGTGAGCCGGCGATCGCGCATACGATGGCAGCTGACCGACCCGCACCGAGGCGTGACGTGAACAGCTTCCCACGAGGCCACCGAGGGATCGCCACCGCGGCGTCTTCCGTCGCGGTGCTGGTGTTCCTGTCGACGGCCGTCGCCCCGCCCGCGTCGGCGGGATCGCGTTGCTTCGGCCGTACCGCGACGATCGTCGGCACACCGGGTGATGACGACCTCGCCGGCACGGCGGACCGCGACGTGATCGTCGGGCTCGGAGGCGACGACACGATCGACGGTCTCGACGGTGCCGATCGTGTCTGCGGGGGCGACGGTGACGACGTGCTGCGCGGGAACGGCGACAAGGACTTCATCGACGGCCAGGGCGGCCGTGATCGGGTCGTGGGTGACTCCGGCAACGACAACATCAGAGGCGGCGGTGGCCGCGATCGGGTGATCGGCGGCGTCGGGAACGACTTCATGCTCGGTGGCAGCGGGGCCGACGGCCTGACCGGTGGCGCTGGCGACGACGTCCTCGCCGGGCTCAGTGGTCGCGATCGCGTGAGCGGGAACCTTGGTCGCGACGAGGTCACCTACTTCATCGCGCCGGGGCCGGTGCGCGTGAGCCTGCTCGCGGGTGTCGGGATCGGGGAAGGACCCGATCGGCTCATCTCGATCGAGGATGCGGACGGCTCCTCGAACGACGATCACCTGATCGGGGACACCGGTGAGAACCGGCTCGACGGCGGGAACGGCTCCGACACGGTCCTGGGCGGGGCGGGAGCCGACGTCACGATCGGTGGGCGAGGAGACGACGTGTTGCGGGGTGGCCCAGGACACGACGTGGTCGACGATTCGCTCGAGGTTGCGCAGGGGGTCTACCCTGACACCGGCCGCGATCTGCTCTCGGGCGGCTCGGGCGGCGATCGTCTCGACGGCATCGACGACATCGGCGGGAACGACCGCCTGTCGGGCGGTCGGGGCCACGATCGGTGCCGTGCCGACGTGGGCGACGACATCCTCAGCTGCTGAGCCCACGAGGGGCCGGGATCACCCCTGTGGCAGGTCGAGCGCGTAGCGCACGATCGGCAGGTTCGAGCCCTCCACCTGATGGATGCTGGTCGTGCCGTCCCATGCCCAGCCCTCCCGCTCGTAGAAGCGGCGCGCCCGCTGGTTCGTCTCGAGCACCCAGAGCGTCGCCCGTTCGACGCCCCTCCCCGAGGGTCGTCGTCGAGCGCAGGAGCAGGTCTCGCCCCACGCCGGTCCCTGCCACCCCTTCGGCGACGTAGATCGCGTACAGCTCACCTGTCCCTGCGGAGGCGTCGCCATCACGGGCAGCTCCGATGCTGGCGAAGCCCACGACGCGATCCGCGGTCTGCGCCACGATCACGCGAGCGTGGGCATCGTCGGAGGCGAGCACGGCGAGCCACCCCGCCTCCCGCTCGGCCACGTCGAGCCCGTCGAGGGTCTCGCCGGGCAGCTGACCCCGATAGCCCACCGCCACGACTCGACGTGCACTTCGGCGATGGGCCGGGCGTCGTCGACCACCGCGTCGCGGAGCGAGAACGCCACGGCCTCACTCCAGCGGTGCGCGTGGGTGCAGCAGGCCGTACGTGTACCCGTCGACGAGCGCCTCCCACGAGGCCTCGATGATGTTCTCGCTCACCCCGACCGTAGTCCACTCGCGTTCGCCGTTCGACAGGTCGATCAGCACCCGCACCACCGCCCCGGTGCCGTGCGTGCCTGAGAGCACCCGCACGCGGAAGTCCTCGAGCTCCATCTGATCCAGCGCGGGATAGTCGTTCGTGAGCGCCTTCCTGAGCGCGGTGTCGAGGGCACCCACCGGCCCCTGTCCCTCGGCCGATTCGATGTGCCGCGTGCCCTGCGTGCGGACCTTCACGGTCGCCTCGGCGAGCGGCGGCTCGTCGTCGCCGACCCGCTCCTCCACGTGCACGCGGTAGCTCTCGATCTCGAAGAATGGCTGGGACCATCCGCCGGCGCGGCGCATCAGCATCTCGAGCGAGGCCTCCGCCACGTCGAACGCGTACCCTCGCGACTCGCGTTCCTTGATCTGCTCGACGACCGCAGGGATCGCAGCGGCGTCGAGCTCCAGCCCGAGCTCCGTGGCCTTCATGCGGATCGTGGCACCGCCGCCATAGTCCGAAGCCACGACCCCGCGCCGGTTCCCCACGCTCTCGGGCGGCACGTGCTCGTAGGCCCGTGACAGACGCGCCACGCCGCTCGTGTGCAAGCCGGCCTTGTGCGTGAACGCGTGCCGCCCCGTGTATGGCTGGCGGGAGTCCGGCGCCAGGTTCGCGATCTCCGCGACATAGTGCGCCAGCTCCGTGAGGTGCTCGACGGCCCCATCGGGCAGCGCGTCGCTGACGCCCATCTTCAACACGAGGTCGGCAGTGAGGGGGATCAGGTCGGCGTTGCCCGTCCGCTCCCCGTAGCCGTTGATCGTGCCCTGCACCTGATGGACCCCGGCGTCGACCGCGACGAGGGAGTTCGCGACCGCGCAGCCGGCGTCGTTGTGCACGTGGATGCCCAGCGGCACGGTCGCCTGGGCCCTGACGTCCTCCACCACCCGCGCGACGTCGAACGGCAGCATGCCCCCGTTCGTGTCGCAGAGCACCAGCCGCTCCGCGCCGGCCCCCTCGGCGGCGGCGAGCACGGCCATCGAGAACGCCGCGTCGCTGCGGTAGCCGTCGAAGAAGTGTTCGGCGTCGAAGAACACCCGCCGGCCCTGGGCCCGCAGGAAGTCCACCGAATCGCGGACCATCGCGAGGCCTTCCTCGAGATCGGTGCGCAGCGCCTCGGTGACGTGCAGGTCCCACGACTTCCCCACGAGGCAGACGACCTCGGTGCCGGCGTCGAGCAGGTCGCGCAGCACCTGCGAGTCGTCGGCGCGCTCACCCGCCCGACGCGTCATGCCGAACGCGGTGAGCGTGCTCGTCTTGAGCGTCTCCTTCGTCGCGACCTTGAAGAACTCCGTGTCGCGCGGGTTCGCGCCCGGCCAACCGCCCTCCACGAATGGGAAGCCGACCTGGTCGAGCTTGTGCAGGATGCGCAGGCGGTCCTCGACGGTGTACGAGAGGTCCGCCTGCTGCGCGCCGTCGCGCAGCGTCGTGTCGTAGAGCTCGACCCGAGGGCCGGGGTCGGTCACGACGTCGCCCCCTCGACCACGAGGTCGCCGACCTGCGAGGTCGTGTGGCCCATCTCCCCCGCTCGCATCGACTTCATCTGCTGGGTCGCGGCGCGGATGCCACGGTCGATCCTGTCGGCTGCATCGGCCTCACCGAGCTGACGCAACAGCATCTCCAGGGCGCCGGTCGCCGCGAGCGGGTTGATCGTGCCCTTGCCGGTCTCGCTCGGTGCGGTGCCGCCGATCGGCTCGAACATGGACACGCCCTGCGGGTTGATGTTGCCCCCCGCGGCGATGCCCATGCCTCCTTGGATCATCGCGCCGAGGTCCGTGATGATGTCGCCGAACATGTTGTCGGTGACGATCACGTCGAACCGGCTCGGCCAGTCGAGGAAGTAGATGCACGCCGCGTCGACGTGCACGTAATCGGTCTCGACCTCGGGGAACTCGGCCGCGAGCTCGTCGACCACCCGCTGGTACAGGTCGCCCGCGAACGTCAGCACGTTCGTCTTGTGCACGAGGGTGAGCTTCCTGCGCCGATGCGGCTGCATCGCCAGTTCGAACGCGTACCGCACGATGCGCTCCACGCCGTGTCGGGTGTTGATCGACTCCTGGGTCGCCACCTCGTTCTCGGTCCCCTTCCGGTGGAACCCTCCGGCGCCGCTGTAGAGGCCTTCGGAGTTCTCGCGCACCACGACCATGTTCACGTCGTCCTCGGTGTGGCTCGGCACGAGCGTCTGCACCCCCGGGTAACGAACGACCGGCCGCAGGTTCACGTACTGGTCGAGGCCGAACCGCGCCTTCAAGAGCAGGTCGCGCTCCAGTACCCCAGGTTTCACGCGCGGATCGCCGACCGCCCCGAGGAAGATCGCGTCGAGCCCCCGCAGCTGCTCGAGCTCATCGTCGGGCAGCGTGTCGCCGGTGCGGAGGTAGCGGTCGGCCCCGAGATCGAACTCGACCAAGTCGAAGGTCGCATCGCCGCGCACGGCGTCGAGGACCTTGAGGCCCTCGGCCACGACCTCGGGGCCGGTGCCGTCGCCGCGGATCACGCCGACCCGGTAGGCACCCGTCACGGAGTCTCCTCGTTCGACGCCCGCTGCACGTTGGTGACGTGCACCGCGCGGTTGACCGCGGCGAGGTAGGCGCGGGCACTCGCCTCCACGACGTCGGTCGCGACGCCACGGCCGGTGACCCGGCGCCCGTCGACGTCGATCTGCACGACGACGTCACCTAAGGCGTCGGTGCCCTCGGTGACGCTCGACACGTGGAAGTTCACGAGTCGGCCGTCGACGCCGGCGGCCTGCTGGATCGCTCCCATCGCGGAATCGATCAGGCCGTCGCCCGTCGCGGTTCGCTCGATCACCTCCTCGCCCCGTCGCAGGCGCACCGTGACCCTCGGCTCCCGGTCGGTGCCGCCGTGCATCTGCAGCGACTCCATCACGAGGACGTCCTCGTCGGTCGCGCCGAGCTCTTCGGCGACGATGGCGGAGAGGTCCTGATCGGTGATCTGCACCTTGCGGTCGGCGAGGTCCTTGAAGCGGGCGAACGCGCGGTTCAGGTGGTCGTCGTCGAGACCGATACCGATCTTGTCGAGCGCGTCCACGAAGGCGTGGCGGCCGGAGTGCTTGCCCAACACGAGCGCATTGCCCTCGAGCCCGATCTCGACCGGGTCCATGATCTCGTAGGTGGCGCGGTTGGTCAGCACGCCGTGCTGGTGGATACCGCTCTCGTGCGCGAACGCGCTCGAGCCCACGACCGCCTTGTTGCGCTGGACGGTGTAGCCGGTCGTCATCGCCACGAGGCGCGACGTTCGTACGATCTCCTTGATGTTCAGATCGTGCTGCCTGCCGAGCGCCTGCCCACGCGTGCGCACGACCATCGCGATCTCCTCGAGGGAACAGTTCCCCGCCCGCTCGCCGATGCCGTTCACCGCGACCTCGACCTGACCGGCGCCGTGCTCGATGCCGGCGAGTGAGTTCGCGACCGCGAGCCCGAGGTCGTTGTGGCAGTGCGTCGAGATCACGACGTCGTCGGGCGAACGGTCGAGCACGACGCGGATCAGCTCGCCGAACTCGGTCGGCGTGGCGTACCCGACCGTGTCGGGCACGTTGATCGTGGTCGCCCCGCACTCGACCGCGAGCCGATAGCACTCGAGCAGGAACTCGAGCGGAGTGCGTGTGGCGTCCTGCGCCGAGAACTCCACGTCGTCCGTGTAGCTCTTCGCGAGCGACACGTTCTCGCGGATCGCGTCGAGCACCTGCTGGTGGCTCATCTTCAGCATCGACTCGCGCTGCACGTCGCTCGTGGAGATGAACGTGTGGATACGCCAGCGATCGGCGCCCTTGAGCGCCTCGGCCGCCCGCTCGATGTCGCCGGTCGCAGTGCGCGCGAGCGCGGCGATCACCGGCCCCTTCACGGTCGACGCGATCTCGGCGACCGCGTCGAACTCGCCGGGGGAGCTGACCGGGAAGCCGGCCTCGAGGATGTCGACGTTCAACCGGGCGAGTTGTTCGGCGATCTCGACCTTCTCGGCCTTCGTGAGCGCGATGCCGGGAGCCTGCTCCCCGTCGCGCAGGGTGGTGTCGAAGATCCTGACGTTGCCGTTTCGTACGTCGCGGGCATCCCCCGCGCTTCCTACGTTGCCGACGTTGCCGTTGCTGTCGCTCATGACGGTGGCACCTTCTGCTCGCTCTCCAACCAGGGCATCATCTGGCGCAGCTGCCGTCCCACCTGCTCGAGCTGGGACGTCTGCGCCTGCTGGCGAAGTCGGAGGAACTCCTCGAAGCCACCGTCGGCTTCCGCGATCCATCTCCGGGCGAACGTGCCGTCCTGGATCTCGGCTAGCACCTGACGCATCTGGTCGCGCGCGTGCTCGTCGATCACGCGCTTGCCGCTCTGGTAGTCGCCCCACTCGGCGGTGTCGCTCACCGAGTAGCGCATCCACGACAGGCCGCCCTCGTAGATCAGGTCGATGATCAGCTTCAGCTCGTGCAGGCACTCGAAGTAGGCGATCTCGGGCTGGTAGCCGGCTTCGACCAGCGTCTCGAACCCGTTGCGGATCAGCTCGCTCACGCCGCCGCACAGCACGGTCTGCTCACCGAAGAGGTCGGTCTCGGTCTCCTCTTCGAACGTGGTCTCGATGATCCCCGGCTTCGCGCACCCGATCGCAGCCCCGTAGGCGAGCGCGCGAGCCTTCGCCTTGCCGGTCGCGTCCTGGCGCACGGCCACGAGCCCCGGGGTGCCGTTGCCCTCGACGTACGTGCGGCGCACCAGGTGGCCTGGGCCCTTGGGCGCGATCATCGTGACGTCGACGCCCTCGGGCGGGGTCACCGTGCCGAAGTGGATCGAGAACCCGTGGGCGAACATCAGCATGTCGCCGTCCTTCAGGTTCGGCGCGATGTCGCTCTCGTACACCTTCCCGTGGGCGGTGTCGGGCAGCAGGCACATCACGACGTCGGCCTCGGCGACGGCGTCGGCCGTGTCGAGGACGCGCAGGCCGGCGTCCTCTGCCTGCCTGCGGCTCGCCGAGCCGGGGCGCAGCCCGACCCGGACGTCGAGGCCGGAGTCCTTCATGTTCTGGGCGTGCGCATGCCCCTGCGACCCGAACCCGAGCACGGCGATCTTCTGGTCGGCGAGTATGCCCGGGTCGGTGTCCTTCTCGTAGTAGATCGTCGCCATGTCGCTCGTTCCCCCTGGGTCGCCGTGGGCGGTTCCGTCTCGGACTAGCCGGCCTTCGCGGCCTTCAACACACGCTCCCTGATGCCTCGCTCCCCGCGCGCAAGCGCGATGCGGCCGGTGCGCGAGAGCTCGACGATGCCGAACTCGCTCAGCAGCTCACGAAGGGCCTCGAGCTTCTCCGGCTTCCCGCTCGCCTCGACGGTGAGGGTCGAGGCGGTGACGTCGACGATGCTGACGCGGAAGACGTCGGCGAGCTCCATGATGCGTGCGCGCGCGTCGCCCTCGGCGCGCACCTTCACGAGCATCAGCTCGCGCTCGACCGCCGTGCCAGGATCGTGCTCGAGGATCTTGATCACGTTGATCAGCTTGTTGAGTTGCTTCGTGACCTGCTCGAGCGGGCTCTCGTCGACGTTCACCACGATCGTCATGCGCGAGATGCCAGCGGCCTCGGTGGGGCCCACCGCGAGCGAGTCGATGTTGTAGCCACGGGCCGCGAAGAGCCCGGCTACGCGCGTGAGCACGCCGGGACGGTCCTCCACGAGCACTGAGATCGTGTGCAGGGTCGCGCCGTTCATGCGATCGGAGCCTCCCCGGGGTCGGTTGTGGACTGGATGCTCTCGGGCCCGACGATGATGTCGTCGTTCGAGGCGCCCGAGGGCACCATCGGGAACACCATCTCGCCCGGGTCGACCCGGAAGTCGATCACCACCGACCGGTCCGTGATCGAGTACGCCTTCTCGATCACGGTGTCGACCTCGTCGGTGGACTCCACGCGCAGGCCGACCGCCCCGTAGGCCTCGGCGAGCTTCACGTAGTCGGGCACGTTCGGGTCGAGCCACACGCCCGAGTACCGCTCGTCGAAGAACAGCTCCTGCCACTGGCGCACCATGCCGAGGTATCCGTTGTTCAGGATCGCCGTCACGAACGGGATCTGCTCGGTCGCGCTCGTGGCGAGCTCCTGCGCGGTCATCTGGAAGCAGCCGTCGCCGTCGATCGCGACGACGCGGGCCTCGGGCCTGCCGACCTTGGCGCCCATGGCGGCCGGCACGGCGAAGCCCATCGTGCCGAGCCCGCCTGAGTTGATCCACTTCCGCGGATGCTCGAACCGCCAGTACTGCGATGCGTACATCTGGTGCTGGCCGACCCCCGACACGCAGATCGTGTCGTCGTCGGCGAGCGCGCGCAGCCGCTCGACGCAGTACTGCGGCTTCAACTTCCCGTCGTCCGTCGGATAGCGGTACGGGTACTCGTCCTGCCACCCGCGCAGCTGCCCCAGCCACGCGGAACGGTCGGGCGGTCCGCCCGCCTCGTCCTGACGCTTGTGCAGCTCGGCGGCGAGCTTGCCGATCACGTCCTTACAGTCGCCCACGATCGGCACGTCGGCCACGCGGTTCTTGCCGATCTCGGCGGGATCGATGTCGACGTGGATCACCTTCGCATGCGGTGCGAAGGCCGCGAGCTTTCCCGTGACACGGTCGTCGAATCGCGCTCCGAGCGCGACCAGCAGGTCGGACTTCTGCATCGCGGTGACGGCCGTGTAGTTGCCGTGCATGCCCGGCATGCCGAGGCAGAGCTCGTTCGAGTCGGGGAACACCCCGCGAGCCATCAGCGTCGTCACGACCGGCAGCTGTCCGGTCGTGGCGAGGTCGAAGAGCTCCTGGTGCGCGTCGGCCTTGATCACGCCGCCGCCCACGTACAGCACGGGCTTCTTCGCCCGCAGGATCATCTTCACGGCCTCGACGACCTGTCGCTGGTTACCTTTCGTCGTCGGCTTGTACCCGGGCAGCGTCACGTTGTCGTGCCACCGGTACGTCGTATCCGCGAGCAGCACGTCCTTCGGAAGATCGATCAACACGGGACCGGGTCGCCCAGTCGAGGCGATGTGGAACGCCTCGCGCACGGTCGCCACGATGTCGGCCGGGTCCTTCACCAGGAAGTTGTGCTTCGTCACCGGCATCGTGATGCCAGTGATGTCGGCCTCCTGGAAGGCATCGTTGCCCACGACGGGCGTCGGCACCTGACCGGTGATCGCCACGATCGGTACGGAGTCCATCTTCGCGTCGGCGAGCGGCGTGACCAGGTTCGTCGCGCCCGGGCCACTCGTCGCCATGCAGACACCGACCTTGCCGGTCGCCCACGCGTAGCCCTCGGCAGCGTGGCCCGCGCCCTGCTCGTGGCGGCACAGGATGTGGCGGATCGGCGACCGGTCGACGAGCGGGTCGTAGATCGGCATGCTCGCGCCGCCGGGAATGCCGAAGACCGTGTCGACGCCTTCCTGCTCGAGCGCCTTCAGCAGCGCGTCGGCGCCCGACATCTTCGAGCCGGTCATCGCGCCGCTGCCCCTCTCGCCTCGACCGGACCGGTCTCGACCCGGCGCACGTGCGCCTGCAAACGGTGCGCTAGGTTTCGGCAGGCGCGCTCGAACTCCCATGGGGTCCAGTCACGCCGGCGCATCTGCAACACGTCCTGCTCCTGCTCTGCGCCGAAGTCGAAACCCGAGCCCAGATAGACCACGTCAGAGGACAGGTAGCGGTCGACGACGGCGCGCGTCGAGGGCTCGGCCAACTCGACGCTCACCTGGCCGGGACCCTCCCACAGCACGCTGGCGACGACGGTGCCGTCCCGCTCGAACTCGTACCGCATGAGGTGCTCTCCTTGTCTCCGGACCTTCGCCCGGTGTTCACGATCCTTTGGGCTGGAAGCTGGGAATGAAAAACCCCCGCGGCTGCGGGGGCGTCCGGCGCGGTCAGCAGGCCTCCTGGGCCTGGCCGCGCCTAAGAAATAAGTACGAGGGTCGTGCGCCGAGTGATCGAGTCCTCGCTGAACATGGTCATGACAGTTTAAAGAAGCCTCCTGTGCTGTCAACTTTCGGCATCTCGCCGACCGGACTTGATGCGATCACGGCCGCCAGGTCCACACTGACCGAGGTGCCCCAGGGCAGCCGTTGCACACTCCCCGGTGTCCGACGTCGTGATCCCCTTCGACCGCGAACACGATGCCTTCCCCGACCGGGACGATCTTCGCGAACCGGTAGAGCTGGTGCGTGTTGCCATCGACCTCGTACGTCTCGTCGAGCATCCCGCCGCCCAGTCGACGCCAATCACCCCCCGCGCGGGAGGCAGCCGCCTCCCCGCAGGAGAAAGCGATGGCGACGTCCTGCACCACTGCGAGATCTGGATAGCACTCGCTGGCCCGCAATGGCCTCTTGCTCGGCGGGCTCCACACGCCTCGAGTCACGTCGTAGATCTGGGATCGGACGGCATAGTCACCCGGCGAGCGATCCCCACCGACGAAGCCGAGCGCGGTCGCCTGAGGTGAGCGGCCCGAGGGCTCGAGCTCAGACCAGCGGGTCGAACTTCGGGTCGTACAGAGCGCCGACGGCGGTCTGCGTGGAGGCGATGTTCCGACCATCGAGGAGGGAGCCGAACACGATCATCTCTTCACCGGTCCAGACCCCGGCGGCGAGATTCAACGCCGATCGGCGCGAGCGGAAGCTCACGACGCGAGGCAGGAAAGAAGGTTGCACCGCCGAGCGACGAACGGTCGCAGCGCAGTGGCTCCGAGCCGAGGCATCGAACCCACAGCCAGGCCCCTCAAGCCTCGTCCACGACGAGCACCTGGTCCACATCGATCCGACGCAGGATCCACCGCACCGCGAACGGGAAGTGGCGCAAGCTCGCATCCTCGACGAGCACGGGATTCGCGAATCGAGCGACCCGGCCGCGCGACTCGAGCCGCCCACCGCCCGCCTCGAGCACGTTACGCACCCAGTCGGCTTCCCCGTAGGTGAGCGCGAACCTCCACCCGCCGGCCCGAGTGAACACGTTGACGGGCGTGCGGTACTGCCGCCCTGACTTCCGGCCGACGTGGACAACGACCCCGAACCCAGGCAGATGGCGGGCCATCGGTCGCGTCACGTGGTTGGTGACCGTTCGATTGAACCTCGCGACCGATCTCGGCAGCGGCATCGCCCGAACCACCCCTGTTCTTGGCTGGCCAACGTGACCAGCGATGATGCTCATCATCCTCCCAAGACGCCGCAACCTGACCGGAGCGAGCGCATGTCGATCCATCTCGCGTTCGAGACGCATGCGACGAGGACGACGAGGCAGGGCTGGCCACCGGTTGGTTGTCTGGACGACTGTCCGACGCGGGACACGAGTTAGCACGTGAACCAGGCCGGCGCCGTTCGAACGACGGGCTCGACGCGATCCTCACCTCGGACCTGGGTCGTGCCCTCGATACCATCGAGGTCGCGTTCGGGGACGCGGGCATCCCCGTGTTGCCCGACTGGTGCTGCGCGCGTGCGACGACGGCGCGTGGAACGGCGGTCCCGTCGCCGGCATCTCGTACGCGTCGGGGAGAATCACCGGATCCGGTCAGGGCCACCCTGAAGACGGCGCTCCGTGCGACTGTCAGGATGGCCCGATGTGGAGGCTCCTGTTCCTCGACGACCACGCGCCCTTCCGGCGTGCGGCGCGAACGTTGCTCGAGGCAGAGGGGTTCGTCGTGGCGTCGTGACTGACCGTGTCCACGACCAGACGTGACAAGTGGCCGCCGCCGCTGCCCATCTCTCCGAGAGGGCGTGCCGCGGCCTGGACCGTCGCGGCCTGCCTCGCGATCGCCGGGGTGGCGACCGTGGTCCTTGCATGGAACGAGCTCACGTGCACGGTTCCCGTGGATCCTGGGGGGCCGCGGCAGGCGCCTGAAACGGCGTGCGAGGTGCTCGCCGGCGTCGGAGGGTTGTTCTCCTTCCTCGGTGGGCTCGCCGCGGCCGGAGGGATCGCGATCGCGTGGCGGACCCGGATGCGCCCGGTCGAGGGCACGGGCAAGGACGGCTGGCGCTGGGGATTGGCGGTCGTGTTCACGATCGGGTTCGCGGTACTCGCCACCCGATTCCCCGATCAGACCTGCCCGGGCGGCGCGCACCTCTCGGCCCCGTTCGGGCTCTGCATCGACACCGCGACCGACGCCCGTTTCGACTCCACGAGCTGGATCTGGGCGAAAGTCATCGCGATCGTCGCCGCCCCCGTTATCGGCTTCACAATGATCGCGGCCCGACGCGCGTCCGCGATCGCCGTACCGCTGACGCTCATCGCGTGGTTCGCCGGGATCGGCTGGCTCCTGCTCGACACGATCGGTCGCGAGTTCCTTCCGTAAGCGCGTGCGAGAGGGGGGACCGCCCTGTTGGATCGCGCGACGGGTGCTCGTTGTACTCGAGCCTCCGGTCGCTCAGTCCGAGCCGAGCTCCGCCAGCTTGCGATCGAGCAGCCGCCGCTCGGGTTCGTCGTGGGTCATCTCCCGCGCTCTCTCGAGAGCGGCGCGAGCCTCCGTGGTGCGCCCGAGCCGTCGGAGTAGCTCGGCTCTGGTGCTGTGCATGTACCGGTAGTTGTCGAGGCTCAGTCCGTCGACGATCGCGAGACCTGCGTCCGTGCCCTCGGTCTCGGCGACCGCGACGGCTCGGCTCAGCTCGACGACCGGCGAGTCGGTGAGCCGGGAGAGCTCGTGGTACAGGGCGGCGATCTCGGCCCAGTCGCGGGACTCGTCGGCGTGTAGCGACGCGATCGCCGCCTGCACGACATACGGTCCGTGGCCGTGCATCGCGAGTGCTCGGTCGAGCGCGGCCCGGCCCTGGGCGATCTGCGTGGCGTCCCAGAGGGAGCGGTCCTGGTCGGCCAGGAGCACGATCTCGCCGTCGTCGAACCGAGCGTCGCGGCGAGCGTCGAGGAGCAGCATCAACGCCAGCAGACCGTGCACCTCCGACTCGTCGGGCATCAGCTCGGCCAGCGCTCGACCGAGCCGGATCGCTTCGTCGGCGAGATCGCCGCGGGTGGGCGAGGCCGAGTACCCCTCGTTGAAGACCAGATACACGACCGCGAGCACCGCGACGAGGCGGTCGGGCAGCAGGTGGTCGGGTGGCACCCGGAACGGGATCGCCGCCGCGGCGATCTTCCGTTTCGCGCGCGTGAGACGCTGGCTCATCGTCGGTTCCGGCACCACGAACGCGCGGGCGATCTCGTCGGTGGTCAGGCCGCCGAGGGTTCGCAAGGTGAGCGCGACCTGCGACTCGACCGACAGCGCCGGATGGCAGCACATGAAGATCAGCTCGAGCCGCTCGTCGGGAAACGTCGTGGGTGCCATCGGTTCCTCGTGCGGCTCCGCGGCGAGCAGCTGCGCCTTCGCGGCGAACGTGCGCTCCCGTCGGATGCGATCGATCGCCCGGTTCCGTGCGGTGCTCACGAGCCGAGTGCCCGGGTTCGTCGGCACTCCGTCGCGAGGCCAGCGCTCCGTGGCGACGGCGAAGGCGTCCTGGGCGGCTTCCTCGGCGAGATCCACGTCGCCGAGGAAGCCGATCAGGGACGCGAGCACGTAGCCCCAGCGCTGGCGGAAGACCTGCTCGAGCGGCGGTTCGTCTACCACTCGACGATCGGACGGACCTCGACCGCGCCGCCCAGTCGCGCAGCCGGCACGCGCGACGCCAGATCGATCGCGGCGTCGAGGTCGTCGGCCTCGAACAGCAGGTAGCCGCCGATCGACTCCTTGATCTCAACGAACGGACCGTCGGTCGTGAGGGTCTTCCCGTCCTGCACCCGCACGGTCGTCGCGGTGGCCGGATCGTCGAGCTGCATGCCCGGCGTCACGCCGGGGGTCTCGTTGACCGCCTGATAGTCCGAGTAGACCGCCTGCTGCTCGGCTTCCGAGAGTGTCGCCCATGCCTCTGGCGAGCGCGGCGTCGGCGCATCGGCTTGGTGGATCAGCAGCATGTACTTCATCCGTTGTCCTCCTCCTCGTGGCGGATGGTCCCCTATCGGACGAACGGGGGGCAAGGAAACCGACACGTCCGTCGGTCGAAGTGGCGATGTCGAGCCGGGAGGCCCGAGTGCCAGACTCGCACCCCCCCACCGACGGGAGGAGTCATGCCCCGACGCATCGTCCGATCGATCGTGACCCTGCTGGCCGTGCTCGCCGTCGTTGCCGCCCCGGCGGGTCCGGCATCCGCTGATCACCTGCCGCTCGACACCTGCTCGCCGAGCGGCGACGTCTGCAAGAGCGTGCGGCGGGTCGACGGTGTGCGGCGGCTGCGCATCATGCTGGCGGCCGACTACTTCGAGCGCTTCCGACTCTGCGTCACGGGTCCCGACGACTCGCCCACCTGCCACACGTACCGCATTCGCGACTTGGGCGCCACGTTCGGCTCATCGATCGCCTGGCGCGCGAACTTCCCGTTCGAGGGGCCGGGTGACTACAGGGTCGTCTGGAAGTTCATCGGCGGCGGCTGGATCGGTCGGGCCCTCGGGTTCCACGTCGGCTGAGCCGCGGAACCCTCAGGGCGAGGCGGGAGACTCGATGCCGAGCTCGGCCATGATGCCGCGCACCCGGTCGCCGATCTCGTCGCGGATCGGCCGCACCTGCTCGAGCGGGAGGCCCGCCGGGTCGCCGACCTCCCAATCCATGGAGCGGGTACCGGGAAAGATCGGGCACGAGTCGCCGCACCCCATCGTCACGACGACGTTCGCGGCCTGCACGACCTCATCGGTCCAGGGCTTCGGGAACTCGCTCGAGATGTCGATGCCGACCTCGGCCATCGCCTCGATCGCCGCTGGATTCACCTCGCTCGCCGGGTCGGATCCGCCGGAGAAGACCTCGACCTGATCGCCGGCCAGGTGCTGGAGCCATCCGGCCGCCATCTGCGAGCGACCGGCGTTCTGCACGCAGAGGAACACGACCATGGGCCTCGTATCCCTGCTCTTGCCCTCGACCCGCGCGAGCGCGCGCAGTCGCTGACGAGTGAAACGCTCGACGAACAGCGGCACGAATGCAGCGACCTTCGCGCCCTGCAGCGACTCCCACGACTCGGCCATGAAGCGTTGGATCGTCTCCCCGCCGAAGACGCCGGCGAAGTCCGTGCGCAAGCGCTCGGCGCTCGCACGGATCAGGGGTCGCATCTCGACCGGGGCGGCGCTCAGCGGGTTCACGAGGCTCATGGGTGGGTGCTCCTTGCTCGACGGCAGGGACGGACGTTCGGAGCGAGGGTGTCGATTCGGGCGGTCACCGCACGCAGTGCGACGTCGTACGCGTTGGACGCGATCGACGTGGCGGGATCGGCGATCGACCAATGCAGGATCGTCGCCTCATCCGGCAGTGGATGCAGCTCCTCGTGCGCGACGTCGCAGACCGTGATCACGAGGTCGGGGTGCTCGCTGACGTCCTCGATGGAGCGGGTACGGGCGGCCCGCAGATCGAGACCCGCCCGCGCGGCCGCACGAACCGCCCCGGGCCTCACCGCCGGCGCGGGATGTGTGCCGGCGCTCGAGGCCGGCACCTCGTGCCGGGCGTTCCACACCGCCGCAGCGAGCTGCGAGCGCGCGGAGTTGGCGGTGCAGACGAAGAGCACGTGGCGGGCAACGAGGTGTGCAGCCGGGTCGGCGAGCGATGCGATCGCGTCGGACACGAGCCGGACGTATCGGCGCCGGCCGTCACCTGCCGAGGTCGTCCGCTCCACGACACCGGCCCGTTCGAGGATCGCCAGGTGATGTGCCAACAGGTTCGACCCGAGGCCGATCGCGGAGGCGAGCGAGGACGGCGACCGGTCCGACCATGTCAACTGGTCGACGATCGCGAGCCGGTGTGGGTCGGCGAGCGCAGCATGGATCACTGCGCGTTCCGAAAATACCTCAACATTCATCGCCTCAAGCTATGCTGAGTTATCGATCCCGTCAAGCGAGGGGGTGGTCGCCCCTGGCCTCCCTGGGAGACGACCACCCCGCTCGGATTCAGCAACAACCGGACGGGCAACATCCCTCGTTCATCTCGGTCCCTCCTCCCTCTCGATCGGATCCCGATACCTCATGTATCGACACAGGTCGATATGTATCCGTACAGATTGCCGCACCAATCGATGAGTGTCAATATGACCCCGTGAGGCTCATCCAGACGATCGACACCACGTGCTGCCCGCCGGTGCTCTCGGCACCGCTCGACCAGGCGGAGGCCGAGCGCCTCGCCGCGGCCCTCCGGGTGCTCGCGGAGCCGGCCCGACTACGCCTGCTGAGCATCATCGGCGCATGCGCTGAAGGGGAAGCGTGCGTCTGCGACCTGACCGAGCCGCTCGGCCTGTCACAACCGACCGTGAGCCACCACCTCAAGGTGCTCGCCGATGCAGGACTCGTCGAGCGCGAACAGCGCGGCCGGTGGGCCTACTTCCGTGTGAACGACGAGCCCCTCGAACTGCTCCGAGGCGCGCTCGCCTCACCGGGTGCCGCGACCTGACCTGCACGCAGTCACAGGCTCGCCGCCTCGAATGCTCACGCGAGGAACCGGCCAACTCGGCGGCCCGTGAGGCTCGGTGCACCCGCCACGCGGAGACGAGGAACGCCCCGGTGACGATCGCCGCACCCCCGACCACGGCACCGAGCACCACCCCGGAGATGCCGTAGAACATGTCGACACCGGCGCAGAAGCGGTCGGGCGCGGGATCGTACGAGGTGCACCGCCCCCGCATCGCGTTCCACGTGATCGTTCCCGCGATCGGCGCGACCACGAGCGCGATGATCGCCGCTCCCCGGAGTAGGAACCCTACCGTCGCCCTGGGCCGAACGAATGACCCGAGCACGCAGCCGAGAAGCAGGCCGAGCGTCGCATACTCCGCGACCTGCTCGGGCACCGATCGACCGTCAGCACCGGCGAGTCCGACCGCACCGCCGACCACGGCACCGACCAGCCCGAGCGCGACGGCGGGAGCTCGGCGCCGAAGGGCGATCGCACCGATCACGGCGCCGACCAGCCACGCGAGCCACATGAGATCGAACATCTCTTCGGAGCTTCGACCATGAAGGCGCGACCGTGAACCCGTGGCGAGGGATCGCCATGGGTTCTGCACTCATTCAGCCACGCACGTAGGTCGCTTCGGCGGTGCCCGTCTCGTTCAACAACTGGAAGGCGGGGCCCGAGACCTTCCATGCTTCGACCGATCCGAGCGCATCGAGGTACGCACGTTCCTGCCTCCTGAGCGGCGTCGGGCACGCTCGCTCCGTGCTACCGAGTTATGGCCCGCCGTACCAGTTGCACCGTCGGAACCCTCGACCGTGCCGTCGTCACGGAAGGTCGCGTCGATGGGGAGACCGGGAGGGAGCGCGGTGCCGGGGCGAGGAGACCGTCCAGGCGACGCCCGCGAGCTCTCCGCCGGACGGGTCGGATCCGGTGCATGCGTCGCGGTCACCGTCACGGCCAAGGCCGACACGATCCTCCTCGCAAGGACCGGCATCAGAACGGCTTCAGGACCATCAGTCCGATGATCGCGACCACGATCACGAGCTCCACGTTCCTCGCGACCGCGACGGCCCGGTCGTGGAACGCTGCGGAGAGCTCGGGCGTGACCACGCCCCGCAGCTTCGCGTCGGCGAGCGCGCGTTCGAAGACACGACCGCGAGGCAGGAAGACGGTTGGCACGAGCAGTCCGATCGCGACGAAGAGCGCGAGCGATGCGATCAGCCATCCGTTGTCGGTGAGGGACACGTTCCCGACCACCATCGCGATCACCCCGAAGACGAGCACGGCCATCGAACCGACCTTCACGATCGTGTCGAATCGGTTCGCGACCGCGAGCAAGGTCGTGATCGAGGCGAGGTCGCTCGATCGACGCGCCTGGGCGATCGTGACGTCCCTGCCGACGAGGCCCGCGACGAACGCGAACGCCACGAGCACGTGCAACAGCACGATCCAGTCCATGGCCGAACCCTAGAACACGAACGAGGCCGGCGCGGATGCGCCGGCCTCGTGCGTGTGTAACGCGAGAAGGCGTCAGATGCCGCGGACGTTCGCCGCCTGCGGGCCCTTCTGGCCCTGGGTGACGTCGTACTCGACCTTCTGGTTCTCGTCGAGGTTGCGGTAGCCCTCGCCAGAGATCGCGCTGAAGTGCACGAACACATCGGCGCTGCCGTCGTCAGGCGTGATGAAGCCGAAGCCCTTCTCGGAGCTGAACCACTTCACGGTTCCTGTTGCCACGTGCGATCCCCTCCTTCCTTCCGCCGGATCGGGCATCGTGCGTGATGCTGGCCCGTCGGCGCCGGCCGTGACAGCCGGGTGAGGGAACTGCTCGAAGCGTGAAACCGCGATCGGTGCCCTCGGCCACAACGCTAGCAGGAACCGGCGACGTCGGACAGCGTGTTCACCCGTCGTTCCCCCGACGTTTGACCTTCGGCGCGCGCGACCCGTACGGTCGCACGCGATGGAGCCTCGCAGCGACCCCCGGCTCGAGGCTGCGATCCGCGCGGTCGGCGCGTGGCGCGGCCGCGACATCGGCGTGACGCCGGTGTCGGTCGGCCACGACGAACGGCACTTCCTGGTCGAAGCCGACCAGGAGTTGTTCGTGCTCCGGCTCGCGTCCCCGTCGAGCGACCGCCCCCGTGTCGACGCGACGAGCGAGCTCTCCGTCGCTCGCGCGGCATCGAGCGCTGGCGTCGCGCCCGAGGTGATCGCCTCGCTGCCGCAGCTCGGCTGTCTCGTGACCCGCTTCGCCCCCGGGCGCCGGCTCGACGCGGGCGACGTCGAACGCGACGACGTGCTCGCGTCGGTCGTCGGCTCGATCCGGGCGCTGCACGCATGTCCGCCGCCGAACCTCCCGCGCTCGATCTTCCAGGAGGCCCGCGAGCTCCGGCGCCTCGTGCTCGCGAGCGGGGCGACGATGCCCGGCTCCGAACCGGCGGCCGCCGACGTGGTCCGAAGCATCGAGGACGTGGTCACCGCCGAGCCGCGGACGATGGTCGCCTGCCACGGCGACCTCACGACCTCGAGCCTGCTCCTCGATGGCGACCACGTCTGGATCATCGACTACCGATGGGCCGGCGCGGGCGATCCCTTCGAGGACCTGGGAAGCCTCGCCGCGCACCTCGACCTGAGCGACACGCGCAGCGACGCTCTGCTGCGCGGCTACTTCGGCAGCGCGACCGACGACCATCGCTCGCGGCTCGTCCTGATGCGTACCGTGGCGGAGTACCTCGCGGCGCTGCGGGCGCTGACCCGTTCGCGCGCCGAGGGGTCGGCCGGGCTCGGTCGCGTCGACGCGCGTCTGGCGCGGGTTGCCGCCGTCACGCTCGACGCGCCGACGCGGTAGCGGGCCTGGATGCGTTCACGCCGAGGCGGCAGCGCCGCGATGCCCGATCGAGGGTTCACAACGGTCGTTCGCCGGGTCTAGGGTGGCTCTCGGAGGCAACCGAAGGGAGGGCGCGATGCGCAGGCTCACGATCGCCGCGGCCATGGGACTCCTCGTGGTCGCGGCTGCCGCCGGCACGGTGCCGGCTGGCGCCGGTGGATCGACGGTCATCACCGTGGTGGAACGCGCGACCACCGACGAGCTGATCGACCTGGGAAAGCCGGGCGACTCGAACGGCGACCTGCTCACGTTCGCGAACAAGCTGTACGACGAGACCAACACCGAGAAGATCGGGCGCGACCAGGGCAGTTGCATCCGGGTCGACGCGGCCCGCGGTTTCTGGCAGTGCAGCTGGACCGCGTGGCTCGGTGGAGGCTCCGTGACGGTCGAAGGGCCGTTCTACGACACGATGGAGAGCAACCTCGCGATCACCGGCGGCACGGGCGCGTTCCGCGACGCGACGGGTGTCATGCATCTGGGGTTCCGCGACGATCCCGCTGAGTTCGACTTCATCTATTCGATCGACACCTAGGCGTCACGCGGCGGCTTCGAGCGAGAACCAGGCGACTCGGCGACGACGCCCGCCCCATGTGAGAAGGGCCTGTCCGAGGAACAGGTCGTCGTCGAGTTGGACGAGTTCGTCGTGCACGCCTCGCACCGAGGTGGGGTTCTCGCTGACGTGTTGATAGTCGAGACGCAGCACGGTGTGGCCGGGGTGCGTGACACTCGGGCCGACGCTGGTCGCGAACCGGAACGCCGTCGCGCCCTGGTCGTCGTCGGTGATGTCTCGGTAGCGCGGGAAGGCTCCACGGATCAGCCGCCGTCCACCTTGCGTGAACAGGTTGACGCCCTCGGCGGCCTGGCGTGAGAACTCCTTGCCGCGCCACGGCATCCAGACGCGCCCGACGCCCTCGAACACACCGTCGAGGCCGTACCCGTAGGTGACGGCGAGGAGCCGACCCCGACGCACCCCGACGAGGCCCTCCGCGGCCTTGCCCGCGACGAAGCAGGACGCCAGCTCAGCCAGCCCGAGGGGCCGGTCGAGCCGGAGCATCGCGACGGCATGCCAGTAGTCGTCCATGCGATGGCCTCAGCCCAGCGCGGCGAGGAACTCGTCGAGGTCCGGCGCCACGTGGTAGGTGGGTTCGAGGAAGCCCTCAAGCGCATCGATCGTCTTGTAGCCGTTGCCGGTGACGTAGGCGACGACCTCCTCACCCGGCCGCACGATGCCCTGGTCGACCATGCGCCTCAGGTTCGCGATCGTGACCCCGCCGGCGGTCTCCGTGAAGACGCCCTCGGTCGAAGCGAGCAACCGGATACCTTCGCGGATCTCCTGCTCCGTGCACCATTCGATATGACCACCCGTCGAGCGGGACACCTTCAGCGCGAAGAAGCCGTCGGCGGGCGCGCCGATCGCGAGAGACCGCGCGATCGTGTCGGGCTTGACCGGTGTGACCTCATCGGCCCCGTCGAGGAACGCCTGCGCGACCGGTCGGCAGCCCTCGGGCTGCGCACCCGAGACCCGATAGGGCTTCTCCTCGACCGCCCCGATCGCGATCAGCTCGCCGAACGCACGGTGGATCTTCGTGAGCAAGGCGCCGCTCGCGATCGGCACCACTACGTGGTCAGGCAGGCGCCACCCGAGCTGCTCGGCCGTCTCGAACCCGAGCGACTTCGACCCTTCCGCATAGTAGGGGCGCATGTTCACGTTGATGAACGCCCACGGCAGCGCCTCGGCGACCTCGCTGCAGAGCCGGTTCACGTCGTCGTAGTTGCCCTTCACCGCGACGACCTTCGCGCCGTACGCCTCGGTCGAGAGGATCTTCGCCCGCTCGAGGTCCTCGGGCACGAAGACGAAGCACTCGATGCCCGCCTTCGCGGCGTGCGCCGCGGTCGCGTTGGCGAGGTTGCCGGTCGAGGCGCACGAGATCGCCTCGTAGCCGAAGGCACGCGCCATCGTGGTCGCGACGCTCACGACGCGGTCCTTGAAGCTGTTCGAGGGGTTCACCGAGTCGTCCTTGACCCAGATCACACCGTCGTGGCCGATCGCCGCGGCGAGGTTGTCCGCGCGGCGCAGGGGCGTGAAGCCGGCGCCGAGGTCGACGCGGTCGATGCCGGGGCCACCGGGCAGCAGCGCCTCGTAACGCCAGAGCGTCTGCGGGCCGGCTTCTGCCTGCTTGCGGAAGTCCACCCCGTCGACCGACTGGAGGTCGTAGGAGGGCTCGAGCGGGCCGAAGCACTCCTCGCAGATCGTGAGGGGCTCGACCGGGTACTGCTGCCCGCAGATGCGGCATTGCAGCGCCGCGGGTGTCGTGACGATCGGGTGGGCGGTCACCAGGTCACCGCCCCGTGGTCGGCCGACCCCACCAAGCGCGCGTACTTCGCGAGGGCGCCCTGCGTGTACTTCGGCTCGGGCTCGGTCCATCCCGCGCGGCGGCGCTCGAGCTCGGCATCGTCGACGAGCACCTCGATCGCACGGGCGTCGGCGTCGATGCGGATACGGTCGCCGTCGCGCACCAGTGCGATCGGACCCCCGACGCACGCCTCCGGCGCGATGTGGCCCACGCTGAAGCCCTTCGTCGCCCCGCTGAACCTGCCGTCGGTGATCAGCGCGACGTCCTTGCCGAGCCCAGCGCCCGCCACGGCGGCCGTGACCGCGAGCATCTCGGGCATGCCCGGTGACCCCTTCGGCCCCTCGTAGCGGATCACGATCACGTCACCGGCCACGATCGCACCGTCGGTGAGCGCATCGAACGCCGCCTGCTCGGAGTCGAAGCACCTCGCGGTGCCCGCGAACGACGTGCTCGACGCGCCGGCCACCTTGATCACGGCGCCGTCGGGAGCGAGGTTCCCTCGCAGGATCGCGAGGCCCCCCCAGGGATGGATCGGATCGCTCGGCGCGTGGATCACCTCGCCGTCGGGCGCAGCGACCGACATCGCCGCGAGGTTCTCGGCGATCGTCCTCCCGGTGACGGTCATGCAGTCGCCGTGCAGCAGGCCCGCGTCGAGCAGCTCCTTCATCACGACCTGCACCCCGCCGACCCGGTCGATGTCGCTCATCACGAACCGGCCCGCCGGGCGCACGTCGACGAGGTGGGGCACGTCCCGCGCGATGCGATCGAAGTCGTCGAGCTGCAGATCGACGTGGGCCTCGCGCGCGATCGCGAGCAGGTGCAGCACGGCGTTCGTCGAACCCGCGAGCGCCATCACGACGGCGATCGCGTTCTCGAAGGCTTCCCTGCTCATGACGTCGCGCGGACGAGGTCCGCTCTCGGCGACGAGCCGCGCAGCCTGCAGGCCGGACTCTCGCGCCGCCACCTCACGCCGGTAGTCGACCGCCGGCGGCGAGGCGGTGCCCGGCAACGACATGCCGATCGCCTCGCCGACGGCCGCCATCGTGTTCGCCGTGTACATACCGGCGCACGAGCCCGTGCCGGGGCACGCCGAACGCTCGATGCCGCGCAGCTGCGCGTCGTCGATCGAGCCCTTGGCGTGCGCGCCGACCGCCTCGAAGACGTCCTGGATCGTGATGTCGCGACCCTCGTAGGTGCCCGGCAGGATCGTGCCGCCGTAGAGGTAGACGCTCGGCAGGTTCAGACGGGCCATCGCCATCAACATGCCCGGCTCGCTCTTGTCGCAGCCCGCGATGCCCACGAGGGCGTCCATGCGCTCGGCGTGCATCACGAGCTCAACCGAGTCGGCGATCAGGTCGCGACTCATCAGCGAGGCCTTCATGCCCTCGTGGCCCATCGCGATGCCGTCGCTCACAGCGATCGTCGTGAACTCGATCGGCACACCATCGCCCTGACGGACGCCTTCCTTCGCGAGCGCGGCGAGCTTGCCGAGGTGGTAGTTACAGGGGGTCACCTCGTTCCAGCTCGATGCCACCGCGACCTGGGCTTTGGCGAAGTCGTCCTCGCTGAAGCCGACGGCGCGCAGCATCGCGCGAGCGGGGGCACGTTGCGGACCTTCGGTGACCTCCCAGCTGCGCGGGCGCTCCCCGACCATCGCGTGACACCCCTTCCGACCGTCAAGACGTGGGACCTCACCGTAGCAACCAGCGGCCACCCCACGACGGGTGGCACGACGCGACGGACCGATAGCATCCTGCGCGTGACGCCCATCCCTGATCTCGGCCGCAGCTGGTGGCTCCGCGAAGCCCTCGCCTTGGAGGAGTTCGCCGGCGATCCGGCCCCGCCGCTGCACGCCGACACCACGACCGACGTCGTGATCCTCGGCGGCGGCTACACGGGCATGTGGACAGCGTGGTTCCTGAAGGAACGGGACCCGGGCGTCGATGTAGTGCTGCTCGAGCAGGACATCTGCGGCGGCGGGCCGAGCGGACGCAACGGCGGGTTCTGCGACGGCTGGTGGGGACACGTCGTCGACCTCGCGGCAACGTTCGGCGACGACGGGGCCCACGCCCTGCTCGAAGCGGTCGCGCCCTCACCTGCCGAGATCGGCGCGTGGTGCGTCGCCCACGGCATCGATGCCTGGTTCCGCGACGGGGGCAACCTGGCGGTCGCGACGAACCCTCACCACGAGGGACGTTGGTCGTCGACGATCCGCACGGCGGAGCGCCTCGGGATCGCTCGTCAGTACCGGAAGCTCGACTCGGATCAGGTGCGGGCTCGGTGCGCATCGCCGACGTTCCGCGGAGGCCTGCTGATCCCCGACGGTGCGACGGTGCAGCCCGCCCGGCTCGCGAGGGGCCTCCGGCGCGTGCTGATGGAGCGGGGCGTGCGCATCTTCGAGGGCACGCCGGTCTCGAGGTTCGGAGCGGGCAGCCCCGCGATCGCCGAGGCCGCGGGCGGCACGGTTCGAGCCGCCCACGCGGTGAACGCACTCGGGGCGTGGGCGACGACGTGGCGGCGCTTCCGGCCCGTGCTCACGATCCGAGGGTCGTTCATCGTGATCACCGAACCGGCGCCCGACCGCGTCGAGGCGCTCGGATGGACCGGCGGCGAGGCGATCCGTGACATGCGATCGTCGGTGCACTATCTGCGCACCACGCCCGACGGGCGCATCACGTTCGGGCTCGGCGGGCTGCAACGCGGGCTCGCGCGGAAGGTCGGCGCCTCGATGGCCTTCGACGAAGGGTTCCTGCGGAAGACCGCGGACGACCTCGTCCAGATGTTCCCGACATTCGCAGACGTGCCGATCGCCGCGGGATGGGGCGGGCCGATCAACGTCTCCGGGCTCACGATGCCGTTCTTCGGCACGACCGGCCGGCACGCGAACGTGCACCACGGGCTCGGGTACACCGGCAACGGCGTTGGTCCCTCACACCTCGGGGGCAAGATCCTCGCGACGCTGGCGACCGGGGCGAACGACCCGCTCGCCCGGCTTCCGGTGGTCACACGCGAGCCCAAGCGGTTCCCGCCCGAGCCGCTGCGCTCTCCGGGCATGCTCGTCGCCAACGCCGCGATCTGGCGGAAGGACGACCTCGAGGACGCGGGCGTGGGCGCCGACCCGCTGACCCGACTCGTCGCCACGATGCCCCGCCGCCTGGGCTATAACCTGGGGCCTCGATGAGCGTCGCGATCGATCCCTCCGCGCTCCCCTTGCCGCCCGACGAGGGGCGCAGCTGGTGGCTCCGCGAGGCCCTCGACCTCCCCGAGTTCGCGGGCGAGGACGCCCTCGTGCTTCAGGGCGACGTGACGGCCGACGTCGTGGTCCTCGGTGGCGGCTACACGGGGCTGTGGACCGCCTACCAGCTGAAGCGGGTCGACCCGGGCGTCGATGTGGTGCTGCTCGAGCAGGACATCTGTGGCGGCGGGGCGAGCGGACGCAACGGCGGGTTCGTCAACAGCTACTGGGGCGATCTGCCGCACCTCGCGCACGTGTTCGGCGACGCGACAGCGCTCCGCCTGTGCAGGGCTGGCGAGGCGAGCGTCGAGGCGATCGGCGCCTTCTGCGATGAGCACGACGTCGATGCCTGGTTCCGCGCTGACGGCGACCTCGGCGTCGCCGCGTCGGAGGTGCAGGTCGGCGCGTGGGGCGATCTCGTGATCACCGCCGAGCGGCTCGGGCTCGCCGATGACTTCGAGGTGCTGTCGGCCGAGGCCACGCGCAACCTCGTGGACTCCCCGGTGTTCCGGGGCGGCATGGCGAGCCGATACGGCGCCACGGTGCAGCCGGCGAGGCTGGCACGCGGTCTGCGCAGGGTCGTGATGCAGATGGGCGTGCGGGTGCACGAACGCAGCCCGGTGACCCGGTTCGGGACGGGATCTCCCGCCATCGCCGAGACGCCATCGGGGACCGTGCGGGCCGGCGCCGCCGTGATCGCGCTCAACGCGTGGGCGTCGTACTGGAAGCGATTCCGGCGAGCGATCACCGTGCGGGGCAGCTACATCGTGCTCACGGCTCCGGCCCCCGATCGCCTGAAAGAGATCGGGTGGACGAACGGCGCCGGCCTGAGCGACTACCGGTCGGCGCTGCACTACGTGCGCACCACCCCGGACGGGCGCATCGCGTTCGGCATCGGCGGCATGCAGCCCAACCTGGCCCGCACGATCGGGCCGCGCTTCGCCTACGACGAGGCCGCGATCCGGGTGGCGATCGCCGACCTGCACCGCATGTTCCCGACCTTCGTCGACGTGCCGGTCGAGGCGGCATGGGGCGGACCGATCGACGTCTCCGGCACCCACCTCCCCTTCTTCGGCACCCTCGAGGGCGGGGCCGTGCACTACGGGCTGGGGTACACGGGCAACGGGGTGGGCCCGGCGCACCTGGGCGGCGACATCCTCGCCCATCGGGCCCTCGGGCTCTACGACGAGGCCCTGGAGCTGCCGATCGTCGACGCCGAGCCGATGCGGTTCCCGCCCGAACCGATCCGCTCGCCCGGGGCGCTGATCGCGAACCACGCGATCCGCAACAAGGACGAGCTCGAGGACCGGGGCGAGCAGCCGAATCCGATCGTGGACTTCGTCGCGAAGCTCCCCAGGCGCCTCGGCTACAACCTCGGTCCCTAGCGCGGGCTCCGTCCCGCGGGTCCCGGATGCGTCCTGCGGGGTGCGGGCCGTGCGGCCGTTCGCATCCGGCGCTCCGAAGCGGCACGATACGGGCATGAGTCAGACACCTGCACCGCACCCCATGTCCGGCATGGACGCGTTCGCGCCCGCAGAGATCGCCACCCTGGTGGAGACCCGTGGCGTCGCCAAGGCCGGCGCGCCGTTCCTCGCCACGTTCGTGCTCGGCGTGCTGGCGGGCGCATTCATCGCCCTCGGCGCCGTGCTCTCGACGATGATCGGCACCGCGTCGGAGCTCGGGTACGGCATCACCAGATGGCTCGCCGGCATCGGATTCTCGCTCGGTCTGATCCTCGTGGTCGTCGCCGGGGCGGAGCTCTTCACCGGCAACAACCTGATCGTGATGAGCGTGGTCAGCGGCAAGGTGCCGGTGTCGCGGCTGCTGCGGAACTGGGGGATCGTGTACGCCGGCAACTTCGTCGGGGCCCTCTCGGTCGCGATCATGGTTTGGCTCGGTGACTGGGGCGACCAAGGCGAGGGAGCGGTGGGCGTCACGGCGCTCGCGATCGCAGCCGGCAAGGCGGCGCTGCCGTTCTGGACGGTGTTCTGGAGGGCCGTGCTCGCGAACGCGCTCGTGTGCCTCGCCGTGTGGCTGGCGACGGGCGGACGGACGATCGTCGACAAGATCTTCGCGATCATCTTCCCGATCAGCGCCTTCGTGGCGTCGGGGTTCGAGCACTCGATCGCGAACATGTACTTCATCCCGGTGGGACTCCTGCTCGAACGCGACGTGCACGACGCGTCCGCCGATCCGGCGCTCGCCGGGCTCGACCTCGCCGGCTTCGGCACGAACCTCGCGGCCGCGACGATCGGCAACGTGATCGGTGGCGCCGTGCTCGTTGGGCTCGTCTACTGGTTCGTGTACCTGCGACCGAAACAAGGCTCGCCGTGACCACCCCGGTCATCGAGGCGACGTCGCTCACGAAGCGGTACGGCGCGTCCAGAGGGGTCGAAGACCTGACCTTCGCCGTGCCGCCGGGAGAGGTCTTCGGCTTCCTCGGGCCCAACGGCGCCGGGAAGACGACGACCATCCGCACGATGCTCGACTTCATCAGGCCGACGTCGGGCTCGGTCCGGCTCTTCGGCATGGACCCTCGCGTCGACGGCGTCCGCGTGCATGCGAGGCTCGGCTACCTGCCCGGCGAACTCGCGCTCTACCAGCGGCTGACCGGCGAGGACTACCTCAGGACCTTCGCCTCGCTCCGCCACGGCGTCGAGTGGACGTTCGTCGAGGACGTGGCCGGCCGGCTGCTGCTCGATCTGACCCGACGCATCAAGGATCTCTCCCACGGGAACAAGCAGAAGGTCGGGCTCGTGCAGGCGTTCATGCACCGGCCGGACCTGCTGGTGCTCGACGAGCCGACCCAGGGTCTCGATCCGCTCGTGCAGCAGACGTTCTACGCCCTGCTCGACGAGGAACGGGCACGTGGCCTCACGGTGTTCCTGTCCTCGCATGTGATGCCCGAAGTCGAGCGCGTCTGCGATCGCGTGGCGATCGTGCGTGAGGGACGCCTCGTGGCGATCGAGGACATCGGGCAGCTGAAAGCCCATGCGCTTCGACGCCTCGACCTGCACTTCGAGGGGCCTGCCCCAGCCGATGCGTTCGCGGGCCTTCCGAGCGTGCGAGAGATCCACTCGCACGGTGACGAGCTGTCGCTCTTCGTCGAGGGCCCGCTCGACGCCGTGATCAAGCAGGCCGCGCGGTTCACCGTGGTGAACGTCGAGACCCGTGAGCCGAGCCTCGAGGATCTGTTCCTGACCTACTTCGGGGCCGACGGATCGGAGCCCCAGAGCGGCACCCCCGGCGACGACACGGGCCAGGGGGCGGAGCCATGAGGGGGCTGCTGGCCAAGGCGGTGCGCGATCAGCGCCGAGGCATGATCGGCTGGGGCATCGGTGTGGCCGCCGTGGTCCTGATGTACGCGGCGTTCTATCCGAGCATCAAGGAGAGCGCGGCGGACCTGCAGGCCTACATGGAGAACCTGCCCGACGCGATCCGCGCCATCGTGGCGGGCGAGGACTACACCTCGCCCGTCGGATACCTCGAGAGCGAGTTCTTCAACACGATGGGAGCGCTCATCGCCCTGATCTTCGCGATCGGGGCCGGAGCGCGCGCGATCGCGGGTGAGGAGGAGGCCGGCACGCTGGATCTGCTCTTGTCAACCCCCGTCCGCCGTCGGCAGGTACTCGCGACGAAGGCGCTGGCGATCGTGGGCGCCGCGATCGGGCTCGCCGTCGTCGCCGCCGCGTCGATCGCGGTCTTCGGGCCCGCCTTCGACCTGTCGGTCCCGTTCGTGGACGTGGCTGCGGCCTGTGTGATGCTGGCGCTGCTCAGCCTCTCGTTCGGCGGCGTGGCGTTCGCGGTCGGGGCCGCCACCGGCCGCCGAACCCTGGCGAACGCCGTGGGCGGGGGTCTCGCCGTCGTCACGTTCATCGTGCACGCGATCGGACCGTCGGTGGAGTGGCTGCGCCCGCTCCGTCCGTTCTCACCCTTCCGCTGGTACCAGGACCCCCATCTGCTCGCGGGTGGCCTCCACGTGCGGAATGTGGCGGTGTTGGCCGGCATCGCCGTCGTGTCCTTCGCCGTCGCGCACGTCGCGTTCGAGCGGCGCGACCTCGCCAGCTGAGCTTCACTCTCCGAACGGCATGTACCCGGGCGCCGCGAGCGGCCACGGCGACGAGGCTTCCCATGCCGCCCCGACCGCGAGCACCAGGTCGTCGGCGAACCGCGGACCGGTGATCTGGATGCCGAACGGCACACCGTTCGGCGAGCGACCGGCCGGCACGGACAGGGCGGGATGTCCTGTGATGTTCGCGGCCTGCGTGTTGTACGCGGATGCCGGCGTCTCCGATCGGTCGTCGCCGGGCGAGCGGCCGTCGGCGAAGAAGCCCTCGACACACATCGTCGGCGAGACGAGCACGGTGCCCGTGCCGAGGAGCTCGTCGAGCGCTCTCGTGAACGTGAACCGGCGACGACGGGCGGCGAGGTAGTCGTCAGGCGTGATCGCGGCCGCGGTCTCCAGCGCTCCCCGCAGGTACGGGGTCAGGTCGTCGGCGCGGTCGAGCACGTCGCGGCCGAGCCACGTGAGCTCCTCCACGCCCACCGTGGTGAACCAGTCATCGTCGATCTGCTCGGTGAACGGCGGCGCGACGCCCTCGATCGTCAGGCCGGTCGCCGACGCGAGACCGGCGAGCGCTTCCTCGAACAGCGCATCGATCGAGGCCGGGAGCGGGCCGTAGTCGACCATGCGCGGCGTCGCCACGATGCGAGCCGGCCAGGCATCGGCGCGGGGCGACCACGTCGGCACCGCCCTCGGATCGCCGGCCGTGGGCCCGCGCATCACCTCGAGCAGTAGCGACGCGTCGGCGATGCTCACGGCGAGCGGGCCCTTCGTCGACAGATCGATCCACGACGGCGGGGGATCGTGCCCGATCAACCCGCCGGTTGGTTTCAGACCGACGAGCCCGCAGAACGCCGCGGGGATCCGGATCGACCCGCCCCCGTCGGTGCCGGTGGCCAACGGCGCCATGCCCGCGGCGAGCGCCGCCCCGCTCCCGCCGCTGGAGCCGCCCGGCGACCAGTCGAGCGCCCAGGGGTCGTGCGTCTCCCCGAAGAGCCGGTTCGCGGTGAACCCTTCGAACGCGAACTCCGGCACATTTGTCTTCCCAACGACGATCGCGCCCGCGGCACGCAGACGGGACACGACCTCGCAATCGCGCTCGGCGGGGTCGGCGTGCTCGCGGAGCAGCGAGCCGAACGTCGTCGGCAGCCCGGCGGCGTTCTCGTTGTCCTTCACCAGCAGCGGGAGCCCCGAGAGTGGACCCGGATCCTCCCCGGCCTCGACCCTGGCGTCGATCGCGGCGGCGTCGGCGAATGCGCCGTCGCCACGTGTGCGTACCACCGCATTGATGGGACCGTCGAGGCGCTCGATGCGCCCGAGCGACTCGGCGACGAGGACTTCGGCGGGCACGTGCCCCTGGCGCACCGACGCGGCGATCTCGTGCAACGGCATGCGGCGAAGGGTATCCGCGAGCGCCACCGGGGACAACGAGCACCCGCACCCCACGGATCGACCGGTAGGCTTCGCGTCGTGGATGCCGACGTGATCGTCATCGGCGGGGGGTTCGCCGGACTCGTGGCCGCCCGCGACCTGCGGACCGCGGGCCGGTCCGTCGTGCTCCTCGAAGCGCGCGACCGCCTCGGTGGGCGCACCTGGTACCGGCAGATCCCCGGCACCGGGGTGATGGCCGAGTACGGCGGCACCTGGTTCTTCCCCGAGACGCAGACGGCGCTCGCCGAGGAGATCCGCCGCGCCGGCGGACGGGTGAGCGGGCCGAGCACCCCGCGCTCGGTCGTGTGGCTCGCCGACGGGGTCCTGCGCACCGGCGACGACGCCATCACGGGTATCGCCGACGCCCATTCGCGCGCCACCGCGATCGAGGAGGCGGTCCGGCGCCTCGCATCGGAGATCGACGCCACCCCGGAGCGATCGCCCGACATCGAGGCCGTTCGAGACCTCGACGTGCCCGTCACGGCGTGGCTCGAGGCCAACGCCGTGCCTCGCGACGCGACCGCGTTCATGCTCGCGTTCGCGGCGATGATGGGTGGCGGCGGGCCGGCGCACATGTCGATGCTGGGACTGCTGCTCGACGCGGCGCAGGAGGGGTACCGCTTCGATCAGGTACTCGGTGACCTCGGCTCGAGTCTCGTCGACGGCACCTCGAGCCTCGTCGACGCGATCGCCGCGGAAGCGGGACCCCACATCCGAACGTCGAGTCCCGTCGTGCGCGTCCGATCATCCGACGACGGCGTGATCGCCGACATCGCCGCGGGGGGTGAGGTTCGGGGTGCCGCGGCCGTCGTGGCACTACCGCTGCACGTGTGGGTCGACGTCGCGTTCGATCCCCCCTTGGGCGATGCGAAGCGGCGCGCCGCGACCGGCGGACATGCGGGCGCCTCGACCAAGGTGCTCGCGATCGCCGACGGTGTGCCCGAAGGCGTCTTCGGGATCGGATGGCCCGCGGCACTGCAAGGCCTGATCGCGGGCCAGGAGGTTCCCGGCGGCCGGCTGATGACCGGCTTCTCCGGAACCCGCACGATCCGAGCCGACGATCGGGACGCGGTCGAGCGAGCGATCCGCGCCTTCCTGCCCGAAGCCCGGGTCACCGTGGCGGACGGTCACGACTGGGTCACCGACCCCTACTCGAAGAGCACCTGGTTCTGCGCGAAGCCCGGCTGGTACGACGACGACCCATCCACCCGCACGCGCATCGAAGGGCGCGTCGCGTTCGCCGGTTCCGACATCGCCGCCGAAGGTGCCGGCTGGATCGAGGGCGCGGTGCGCACCGGGCGGGCAGCCGCCGACGACGTGCTCCGCATGCTCGCCGGCGGCTGAGCCCGCGGCCTACCCCGCTGCGATCATCGCCACGCCGGCGAACGTCGCGGCGATCCCGACGACCTGCCAGCGCGCCAGCCGTTCGTGCAGGAACCAGCGAGCGAGCAGCACGGTCGCGACGGGGTAGAGCGAGCCGAACACCGAGACGAGGGTCAGCAGCCCTTCCTTGGCCGCGATCGCGAACATCACGTTCGCCGTGTTGTCGAGTGCGCCGACGCCGGCCAGGATGCCGGTCTCCCGGGCGGTCGGTCGTCGCGTGCGCCGCACGGTCGCCACCGCCGCGAGCAGGAACAATGGCACCGAGACGAGCCTGATCATCAGCGATGCCCAGAGCGGGCTCGCCTCGCCCGCCGCGTCGAGCGACGTGACGAGCAGGCCGAGGAAGAGCGCGGCGACGAGCGCGAAACCGATGCCGCTCGTGCCGGTGCCCGACGGCGAGGTGCCCGGCGGCTCGGGCGTCCTGACCGCCAGGAGCACCCCGGCCCCCGCGACGGCCATGCCGGCCAGCTGCAACATCTCGGGGCGCTCGCCCTGGATGAACCCGACGATCACGGGCACCGCGCCGGAGAGCGCGGCGGTCGGCGCCACGATGCTCATGCGCCCGACCGCCAGCCCTTTGTAGAGCGAGGCGAGACCGATCGCGCCGGCGAGACCCCCGAGGCCGCCGTACACGAGGAAGCGGGCCTCGGGTCGCGGCTCGCCGAGGGCGATCACGATGCCCGAGATGATGATCAGTCCGGCGGTCTGGCTCACGACCATCACCGTCGCGGTCGGGAGCCGCTTCGTCATGAGACCACCGACGAAGTCCGCGGAACCCCACGTCAACCCCGAGAACAGGGCGAGACCGAGCGGGAACATCCACGGAGGCTACCGAGACCCCGGTCTCCCCCCGGCATGCCCCGCGCCACCGATCGGGCCGCGCGGATCAGCGGAAGCCTGACCCGACCGCCGCGTCGTGGCCGTCGAGGATCGCGTGTCGCGTTCCTCGGCCGCTCGTGCAGGAGCGTCGACCGCAGGTCGGTCGCGAGCGCACGGCGCGCCGCCAGCGACCCGGTGAGGGCCAGGTGCCGGTGGAGTGACCCCCGCAACCGCCCCACGGCCTCGGGGTCAGGGCGCACCGCTTCCACGGTGTCGAGGTTCACGCGCCGTCGGTCGCCACGGCGCCTCGGTGACGCACCGCCGCAGCGCCTCGAGGGCCAGCGCCACCACCTCGGTCGTCGCCGTGCCGTCGGCGCGGGCCACGAAGCCCACCCCGCAGGCATCGCGCTCTCGCGCTCGCTCCCCCGGTCCCTGAACCACGCGTGCCCCTCGCGCTCGCGGACCCCGGCGACGCTCGGCGTCCCGCGTGACACGCGTATTTCGCGCCGGTGACGATCGTCGAAACGTCGCCGACTGGTGGACGAGGGCCCGGGGGCGCTGCCCGGGCCCTCGATCCGGCCGGCGAGGTCAGCGGGGGCCCTCGCGCTCCGACTCCAGCCGAACGTTCTCGATCACCTGCGCGGTCGCCTCCAGCACGAGCCGCTCGCGGAGCGCATCGAGGTCGTCCCCCGACAGCGCCGGCGGCTCGAGCAGCGTCATGCTCCGCGAGCCCCAGGTGTACGCGCTCTCGCCGTGCTCCACGACGTCGAGCCCGTCCGCCTCGGCGGCTTCGCTCGCGCGGAACCCGACCAGCAGGTCCACCACCTTGAGGATCGCGAGCGTCGCCACGAACGAGAACGCGAGGGCGATCGCGCAGGCGGCCGCCTGCTTCCCGACCTGGGCGAGGCTGCCCTCGGCCCCAACGGGGTTCACCGCGAGGGTCGCGAAGATGCCGGTCAGCAACGCGCCCACGAGCCCACCGACCAAGTGCACACCGACGGCGTCGAGCGAGTCGTCGTAGGCGACGCGCGACTTGGCTTCGACCGCGACGAAGCAGACCGCCCCTGCGATCAGCCCGATCACGAGGGCGGACCCCGGCTCCACGTAGCCCGCCGCGGGCGTGATCGCCACGAGCCCCGCTACGGCGCCCGTCACCGCGCCGATCGCGGTGACCTTGCCGTGACGCACACGGTCCAGGATCGCCCACCCGATCAACGCGCCGGCGGCACCGAGCTGGGTCGCGACGAAGGCGGACGATGCGAGGCCATTCGCGCCGAGCGCGCTGCCGGCGTTGAAGCCGAACCATCCGAACCAGAGGATCGCGGCGCCCAGCATCACCATTGGCACGTTGTGCGGCGTGAAAGCGCCCCCCGGATAGCCCGTGCGCCTGCCGACGTAGAGCGCGGCGGCCAGAGCGGCGGCGCCGGCGCTGATGTGCACGACCGTGCCACCGGCGAAGTCGAGGGCACCGATGCCGGCGGCGCCCAGGAACCCGCCCCCCCACACCCAGTGGGCCAGTGGTGAGTACACGAGGATCGACCATGCCGTGATGAACAGCAGGTACCCCGAGAATCGCACGCGCTCGGCGAACGCACCTGCGATCAACGCCGGGGTGATGATCGCGAACATCATCTGGTAGATCGCGAACGTGGATGCCGGGATCGTCGGCGCCAGCGCCATCGGCTCCGCGCCGACCCCTCGGAAACCAGCGAAGTCGAGCCCGCCGATCACCAGCCCGATGTCGGGTCCGAACGCCAGCGTGTAGCCGATCGCGAGCCATGCGATCGAGACGACGGCGATCGCCGCGAACGACTGCATCATCGTGGCCAGCACGTTCTTCGAACGGACCAGCCCGCCGTAGAACAACGCCAGCCCGGGCGTCATGAACAGCACGAGGGCCGCTGCGGCCAAGACCCAGGCGGTGTCGCCGGTGTTGATCTCCCCCATGTCCCCTCCTTCGGTCGTCTTCGGAGAACCCAACCGCATGCTCGTTCCGCGCGGGTGACATATCGGTTTCGTTCTGGTTACAGATCCCTCCAGTCACGAGGGCGGGAGCGTCACTCCCCCCGGCATGTCGGCGTCGTGTAACACGACCGTCACACGAGGGAAGCAGCCCGGAAACCGCCTCCTTCCCCCCGGCGGGTTCGGCACGCTCAACGGTAGCGAGCCTCTGCGACGAGTTCGTCGAGCGTCCCTCCCCCAACCGAGGAGCTTTTCGCGCGGCTGCGCATGCTCCGGCTGCGCCGGTCTCGACGGCCCCGACGTGTTGCGGCTTGGGCCGCTGTCGCTCAACACCGCCAGCTACCCGGCGTCGCTCGATGGCTGCTCGCTCGATCTCACCGACATGGAGTACGAGCTGCTCCGCCTGCTGCTCGGCCGGCCAGGGCGTGTGTTCACCGGGACGAGATCCTCTCGAGGGTCCGGCGCTACGACGACTTCGGCGGCCTTCGCACCGTCGACCTGCACGTGCGCCGGGTGCGGGCGAAGCTGGCACAGGACCATCCCCGCCTGAACGAGACCGTGCGGGAGTCGGGTATCGGTTCACCCAACATGCGTGAGGGCGAACGGCACGACGCGAGCGCCGTCCTTCCACACCTGATCGATGCGCGACTCGTAGTCGTCGAACACCAGCGGATCGCCGTCGAGCACGACGAGGTCGGCGCGCTTGCCGGGCTCCAACGTGCCGAGCTCGGCGTCGAGACCCATGAGCTCGGCGGCGCTCAGCGTCGTCGCGTGCAACGCCTGCGCCGGCGTGAAGCCGTTGGCCTCCATGTGCCGCAACTCGTTCAGGTTCGTGCCGTGAGGGGCCACGGGACAGTCGGTGCCCATCGCGACCTTCACGCCGGCGTCGACCGCGCGACGGAAGGCATCGAACTCGGGGCGACCGAGGTCCGCGAGCTTCGCACGCACCGCGGGCGACACCTTCGAGTCGTTCGCGATCGCGTCGGTCGTGTCGCCGGCGGTAAGCGTCGGCACGAGCCACGTGCCGTGCTCGAGCATGAGCTCGATCCCCTCGTCGTCGAGGTAGGTGCCGTGGTCGATCGAGCGCACGCCCGCTCGCACCGCACGTTTGATGCCCTCGGGCCCGTGGGCGTGCGACATCACCCATGTGCCGAGGTCGGCGGCCGCACGCACGATCGCGTCGACCTCTTCCTGCGAGAAGTTCGGCTCCATGGGGTCGTCCGTGGGCGAGAGGAACCCTCCGCTCGACGCGATCTTGATCACGTCGGCGCCGGCTCGGACCATCTCTCGCACCTTCCTGGTGACCCCGTCGACGCCATCGCAAACACCTGACGGCATGCCCGGATACCCGACGCCGAAGATGCCGAGCGTGCCGCTCGGGAGCCATGGATCGTTGTGACCGCCCGTCATCGAGAGCATCGAGACGGAGACCTGCATGCGTGGCCCCACGAGCGTTCCCTCGTCGACCGCGATCCGAAGGCCGGCATCGGCGCCCGAGGCATCGCGCACCGTCGTGATGCCGAGCCCGATCGTCGTCCGGAGGTTCTGCACCGAGCGGTAGAACCCGAGCGAGAACGGCTCCTGCATGCGCGCGTACTCGTCGAAGTCCTCGTACCGGAACGCCAGGTGCACGTGGCAGTCGAAGAGGCCGGGCAGCAGCGCCTTGCCGGTGCAGTCGACCCCGTCGTCGCCGTCGAGCCCCCGCCCGACCTCGACGATGCGGGCGTCCTCGATCACGACGTCGGCGGACGCCGGCGGCGAGCCCGACCCGTCGAAGACCTTCCCCCCGTGGAACACCGTCCTGCCCACCGACTCACACCTCCCTCGCGCGCGGACCTACACTCGGGCCGCACCCTACCCCTCCCGAGGAGTGAGCGAGCGATGGACATGCGACTGTCGGTCGAGGACGGCGCCCTGCAGAGGCGTGCGCGAGCGTTCACCGACGACGTGCTGGTGCCGCTGGAGGACGAGTGCGAGGCGAACGACGGACTCTCGGCCGAGAGCCATGCGGCCGCCAAGCGGGCCGTGCTCGATGCCGGCTTCCACGGCATCAACCACTCGATCGACGACGGCGGCCAGGGTTACGACACGTTCCAGCAGATGCTGATCGAGGAACAGTGGGGCCGGGCGACCGGCGCGCTGTGGGACATCCCGTGGCGTCCTTCGATCCCGCTCGCTCGAGGCACCGGGGAGCAGAAGGAACGGTTCTTGCGCCCGGCGATCCGGGGCGAGCGACGCGACGCGTACGCGATCACCGAGGAAGGCGCGGGCTCCGACGTCACGGCCGTCGCGACCGCCGCCCGCCGAGACGGCGACGCCTGGGTGCTCGACGGCGAGAAGTGGCACGTGACGAGCGGCGATGTGGCGGACTTCTTTCTGGTGCATGCCCACATCGACGGCGACCCGGCGAAGGCGACCGTCTTCCTCGTCGACAAGGACATGCCGGGCGTGCGAGTCGTTCGCACCCCGAAGTACACGCACACGTTCGTCTTCGAGCACCCGATCTACGCGTTCGAGGGCGTGCGGGTGGGCGACGACCGCGTGCTCGGCGAGGTCGGCGAGGGCTTCGAGCTCACGAAGGACTGGTTCGTCGAGGAACGCATCATGATCGGCGCCCGAACGATGGGCGCGAGCGCTCGTGCGCTCGAGCTCTCGCTCGCGTTCGCCCAGGACCGGCGGCAGTTCGGCAGGCCGATCGTCGGGTTCCAGGCGATCGAGTTCATGCTCGCCGACATGGCCGCGGAGATCATGGCGGCGAAGTCGCTGCTGTATCGCGTGTGCTGGGAAGCTTCGCGCGGCGATGCCGATCGCAAGCAGACCCACGCGATGGCGAGCGCCGTGAAGCTCGTCTGCAGCGAGACCGCCGGACGAGTGATCGACAAGGCCGTGCAGATCTTCGGCGGCCGTGGGTACATGCGGGAGCAGCCGGTCGAGCGCATGTATCGGGAACTGCGCGTCGATCGCATCTGGGAGGGCACCAGCGAGATCCAGCGGGTCGTGATCGGCAACGAGCTCCAGAAGCGCGGTTCGGGCCTCTACACCCAATGGCCCGCCCGGGCGTAAGGTCGAGATCATCCCCGACGGAAGGGGAGCCACCATGGGCCGCAGCGGCTGGACCGAGCATCCCGAACGCGATCGCCACCCAGACCCGTCCACGATCCAGTGGACCGGGGCAGACGTGCAGACCTCGACCGAGTACGTGCAGACCGCCTCCGAGGTCGCGCCTGCCGTGCGGAGAGCATCGCTCGCCAGGGCAGCGCGGGCTGCCGCACATCGTCGCGGCGAGTTCCGATGGTGGGAGTTCCGTGCGCGCCGTCGGCATCGGGGATCATCCGGCCCGTCGACCCCATAACGTTCGGTCGCGGGTCACCGCTTGGCTCCGGCGACGATGAGGGCATGAGGGTTCGGTTGCTCCCAGGGCCGACGTCTCACGTTCCCTGGAGGCACCCGCGCACCTCGTCGGGGAGGCCCGCGATCTCGAGGCCGGCGCCGCCCTTCACGAAGTCGTAGGGCAGACCCGGCCACAACCCGGGCAGGCCCGGGTACTCACGCGCGGTGGTGTCGGCAGAGTCCCACTGGAAGCCGGTCCAGTCCGGCGAGCGGAACCCCTTCGTGTCGTACGGAGCGACCGCGGCCACCCCGCGACCGAACATGCGCTGCTCCACGATGAAGCGGCCCTGATAGCTCCAGTCGGACTTTACGTAGAGCTTGATGTACCAACGATCGATCTCGAGGATGTACCCCTTGTCGGACGGAGGTGACTCCGGCCCGGTGAAGTAGCGCATGTCGACGACGACGAAGTCGCCCTCGACCGGCGCTGTGCGCCGGACGATGCCGAGAGGATCGGTGAACTGCGGGGTATCGCGCGCCGGGGTGCGCCAGCCCTCGACGCACGTCGTCGAAGGCGCCCCTCGGGTCGCCGGGGCGGGTTCGGGAACCGCAGGCTGGGTGGGTGAGGGGACGACGCTCGCCGACGGCATGAAGGACTCGCTGGAGGTGGGCGACCCCCCCGATGGGGCAGAAGCGAAGGGACCCTCGGCTTCACCGCCGCCACGGCCATCGTCGCAGGCCGCCGCGGTCACCGCGACCAGGGCCAGCACGACGACGAACCTACGCATCGCGAGCGGCGATTCGGTGGGCCGTTCTGCCTGCTCCTGCACGGCAGACAGTATCGGGGCGCGGTGTGACGAACCTGTGTGCACGATCCGCTCAGGATAGCGATGGGCCGATCGCTTGATACAAAGGAAGCATGCCCGAACACATGCATCCTCGTGACGAGGAACGCGCCCCGACCCACCCGATCCCGTACCTCACCCGCAGGCGGTTCCTTCACGGCTCGGCGATGGCGCTGGCCGGCAGCGTGCTCTTCTCGTGCACGGGCGGCAAGGTGATCCCGAAGCTCGGCGACCGCACGCCCCAGATCGACACCGCGACGCCGATCAAGCGCGTCGTGTACGTGATGCTCGAGAACCGCAGCTTCAACAACATGTTCGGCAAGTTCCCCGGCGTGGAAGGCACGACCGTCGGTGTCGAGCTGGGCAAGGAGAAGCCGCTGATCCGATGCCCGGAATGGCTCCCCGGCGACATCCCGCACGACCGGGCGGCGCACCTGAACTGCCTGAACGGCGATAAGATGGACGGGTTCGGCAACGGCGAGTTCGGCTCGACGTACGCGTACTCGATCTTCGACGAGGACCAGATCCCGAACTACTACACGTGGGCGCGCGAGTACTCGCTCTCCGACCACTTCTTCGCGAGCGTCGGCGGACCGTCGTACCCGAACCACTACTACTTCATCGCCGGGCAATCGGGCGGCGTGCTCGACAACCCCGAGAACATCGAGACCAGGGTCGAGGGCGGCCAACGGTTCAAGAGCTGGGGCTGCGACGCGCTCGGCGACGACGTGTTCGTCTTCGTGAAGGACGACAAGGGGAACCTCACGAAGCACGACACCTGCTTCAGCTATCGCACGGTCGGGCAGCAGCTGAGCGACATCGGGGTCGACTGGGCGTACTACTCGGCGTCACCGGGACAGGTCGGCTACTTCTGGAACGCCTACAACGGCATCGGCGACGTCTTCCATACCGACATGTGGGACGAGCACATGCGCTCGGTGGATCGCATCGTGCCCGACATCGAGGCGGGCACGCTCCCAGCCGTCACGTGGATCACACCGCGGTTCGAGCTCTCCGACCATCCGCCCTACTCGACCGGACACGCGCACAACTGGGTGAGCGAGATCGTGAACGCGGTGATGCGCAGCCCGATGTGGGAGCACACGGCGATCTTCCTCACCTGGGACGAGTGGGGCGGCTTCTACGACCCCGTGCTCCCACCGGCGGTGGACGACCTCGGCCTCGGCGTGCGTGTGCCGCTGCTGACGATCAGCCCGTACACGGAACGCGGCATCGTCGATACCGAGATCGGCGAGTTCTCGACGCCCCTGCGGTTCATCTCCGACAACTGGGGGCTGCCCTACCTCACGCCGCGCATCGAGAAGACGCACTCGTTCGAGCACGTCTTCAACTTCAAGAAGAGGCCGCGCGACCCGGTCTTCGGCGAGACGACCGCGCCCACGTACGGCGGCGCGTTCGCCTTCCCCGACGGCTACGACGGCTGGGAACCGGGCATCGACCCCAACGAGGACCACTTCATCTAACTCGGAGCTAACTCGGAGCTAACTCGGAGCGCTGTCTCCCTGCCCGACGTGCACGACCTCAGCGTCGGACTCGGGGAACATCAACCCCACCTGTCCGTCCTCCCACCGAACGAGGAACGGGGGTCCGCCCTCGTCGCCGCGGACCTCCAGGATCTCGGCGTCACGGTCCGGCTCGCCGATGTGGTGCCCCTTGATGCGGAGCAGATCGCCGATCACGGCCTTCATGCTGCCCACCTCCTCCTCCCGGGTGCCGATCCAGCTCACCCGTGGCCAGCGTGCATCACCTCGACCGCGCCGAGAACGGTCGAAGTCCCCGCCACCGACGGGACCACCTGCGAGACTCTGGCGCATGGACGAGGGGGAGCCCCCGCCACGATCGTGATCGCACGCTCCGTCGAGCGGCAGCTGGGCGAGTATCGGGAACGCGGGCTCGCCACCGAGGTCGCCACCGTGATCCGCGACTGGGCCGCGCGGGAGCTCGACAGGCACCGCCTCGTGTCGTGCACCTTCCACGACAACGCGGGGTCGATCCGCGTGGCCGAGAAGGTCGGCATGCGGTACGAGATGGACATCGAGTACCACGGGATGCCCATGGCCCTCTACGCCTGGACGCTGTCCGCCCTGTTGATCCTGCCCCAGCACGGACTCAGCCCGCCGCGCGGTCCTCGATCTCCCAGGCGTGGTCGAGCACGTGCCACGCCGTACGGCGCAGGAAGCGTCGTGGTGTCCACAGCACCCCGCCCCGCGGACCGCGCTCGGGGAGTTCGCCGGCCTTCGCGAGGTCGAGCCACGCGAGCACCGCTTCCCGTTCACGCTCGCGAGCGCTCCAGGGGTCGTCATCGTCCACCTGTACGGCCCGACCGGTCAGCGTGCGCAGGTAGCTCACCTCTGCGCCCACGACGTGGCCGACGATCGACCCGAGATCGCGACCGCCGCCACGCGGTCCCTTCGTCAGCTCCACCCCCTCGGCGACCGTGACGGCGCGATCGAACGCCGCCCAGCATGCCTCGAGTACGCGCCGAAACCGAGCCCACTCCCGTGCAGAGATCACGTCGGCGTCGAGCTCGTACACGGCGTCGGGCGCACCGAAGTCGGTCGTCGCGTTCCCGCCGGTGCGCTCGGCGATCCGCAGGGAGCCGCGGATGCCGCCGAAGGGAACCCCCGTGGCCTTCAGCGCCGAGGCGTACCTCGGTCGGTAGGCCTCGAGGGCCTGCATCGCGGCGTCCTCGTCGCGTCCCTGGCGACACCACCCCGGCCAGGCCGCCGCGCACGCGAACGTGCGCTTGGATCCGGTCTCGATCAGGCACTCGATCGCCGCCGCCACGCCGTTCCTACGGGATCGCGACCACGTAGTCCTCGGCGGCGGCGTCCCACTCGAGCGTGACGAAGCCCTGCGTGGCGGCGGCCCGGCAGAACTGCAGAAACCCGCGGTACCCGTACTTCTTCTCGCTGAAGTCGGGGCGCACCTTGCGAACGCGGTTCTTGAGACCCGACAGCTGCACCGTGCCCTGGGCACCGAGGTCGGCGACGACCTCGCGCAACAGGTCGAACGCCTCGGTCTCGCCTCCCTGCGACGGCAGCGAGACCTCGGGGTCACCTTTGGCCGCGCCTTCGCTCAGCTCGATCACGTTGCGATCGGCGAGGTGTCTGAGCAGCTCTCCGAACGCCCGGAACCCGTGGTCGGCCTCGCTGAACGTCGGATCCTTGCGGAGCAGCGCGCGCTTCACCGACGAGGCCAGCACCGGCCCGGCCGCGGTTCGCTCGAGGCCAGCCACCGTCTGCGCGATCAGGATCGCGAGCTGATCCTCGTCCAGCGGCGGCGTCGACTCGGGTTGCTCCTCGTCCTCGACGGGCTCGGGCTCGGGCGCCGCGGGTCGTTCCTCCGACGGCGCTCGACCGCTCCCGCCCTTGCGCCCACGGCGCCGACGCTCCGCCGGCACGTCGACGCCCTCGAGCGCCTCGTAGTAGAGGAACTCGTCGCAGGCGGGCGGCAGCAGCTTCGAGGTCGACTCCTTGATGCCCACCCCGATCACCCGCTTGTTCAACTCACGCAGTTTGTGCACGAGCGGGGTGAAATCGCTGTCGCCGGTACAGATCACGAACGTGGTGACGTAGTCGCGCTCGAACGCCATCTCGAGCGCGTCCACGCAGAGCTTGATGTCGGCCGAGTTCTTGCGCGAAGCGCCCATGCGCTGCGGGATCTCGATCAGTTCCACGTGGCTGCGCGTGAGCATGCGCCTGTCCTCGTCGAAGTAGGACCAGTCGGCGTACGCTTTGCGCGCGATCACCCGGCCTCGCTCGGCGAGCGCATCGAGCACGGGGCGCAGGTCGAACCGCATGCCCTCGAGCCGATCGCGCGCCCCGATCGCGAGGTTCTCGTAGTCGAGGAACAGCGCGATGCGTTCTTCGTCGAGGTCCATCGGCCCAGCCTAGTCGGCGCGGGCCGCTCCCGACCGAGGGCGAGGGCCGCGATCACATGACGTCGAACGTCTCGGCGACCTCGATGCTGCCGCCGCTCATGAGGATGGGCAACCCTTGTTCTTCGCGACCGCGTCGTCGATGCTTTCCGCCTCGATCAGTGCGTATCCACTCGCAGGATTGGCGCCGCCGCCCTCGCTCACAGCCGCGTCGCCGGCGATCGTCGTCGCCCGGCTGATCGGCTTGCCGAGGTCGGCGGCCGAGGCTCCCAGCGTCCCGTACCAGTCGGTCCGGCGGCACCGAACGCGAGGCGGGGGAGATGAACGACGCGGTCAGGCCGAGGCGCCGGTCGAGGGGCTCTCGCCCGCTTCGACCTCGTCGTCGGGCAGGCCGAGCACGGCCGGGTCGGTCGCCTCGATCGGCGTGCCCGCCTCGACGAGGCCGGCAGCCCGGTCGGCGTCGCGCTTGGCGCGCGCGACCCGCCGCTCCTCGCGAGCAGCCGCCTTGCGCGCCTTCACGTCCTGGCGCTGACGCTTCCCGTAGCTCTCCGGCATGCAACCAGGTTACCCGCCGCACGTCGAGGTTGCCCTCGCGTTTGCGGAGTCGCGGGCTGAGCACTTCGTCGAGCGCGAACTCGACCATCGTGAACGACAGCGTCACGAACATGATCGCCACGCCCTGCGGGATCGGCCACCACCACCATCCGGCCGAGAGCGCGCCCTCCGAGAACGAGTCGTCGATGATGCGGCCCCACGAGATCGCGTTCTCCGGACCGAGCCCGAGGATCGACAGGGTCGTCTCCGACAGGATCGCGAGCTCGATCATCAGCACGGCGTTGGCGAACAGGATCGGAAACAACGTTGGGCAGCACGTGATGCGTGATCAGGTCCCAAGCCCGGCGCCGAGGGCGGGCGAACGCCTCGATGAACGAACGCTCCTTCACCGAGAGGGCCTGCGATCGCACGACGCGCGCCGTACTCGCCCACGAGGTGATCGCCATTACCACGATCACGTTGACGAGCGTCGGGCCGATCACCGCCGTCAGCGCGATCGCGAGCGCGATCCAGGGAAGCACGAGGAACCAGTTCGTCACGCCGGCCGTGACCTGCCCGGCCTCGGGCGTGATGGGGGCCGCCGCCGCAATCGCCCACCGCATGACGGGCGCACCAGCTCGCATCCGGCCGGGGGCTCGATCCCACGAGGCATCGCGTGACGTCGCCTCCCCCGGGTATCCTTGCCCCGTGGCGACCTACGAGTACATCTGCCTCGGGTGCGAGCAGCCGTTCGAACAGCGCCGCTCGATGAGCGACGCGGTCGACACGGCGCTGGAATGCCCGTCGTGCGGGAGCGAGCGTGTTCGGCGCCGCTTCTCGGTGTTCTCGGCGGGGAATGCCTCGACCGGCGGGTTCACCGACTCGACGCCCGCAGCCGGCGGCGGCTGCTGCGGTGGCGGCGGCTGCGCCTGCGGCGGCTGATCCACGCTCCACGAGAGGGGCGATCTCGCGGGAGCGCCCCCGGCCGGCTGTCACTTCAGCCGGATCTTCTCCGAGGTCTCCACCTGGATCACCTTGCCGTCCTGCAACACCAGCACCACGGTGCCGTAGGCGATGCCGGCCAACAGATCGTGCACGTGCAGCAACAGCGCTCGCTGCTCGGGCGGGAGCCCGGCGAACCGGAGCACCTCGGTGGGGATCTCCCGATCCGAGGACCCGTCGTCGCCGTCCACGACTCGCAAGGGCATACCCGCGCTCACTCGCCGGCCGCGACCTCGCCGTGATCGAACGTCTTGGGGTTGAGCAGGCCGACGCTCACGAGGTCGCCCTCAGAGGCGCCGGCCAGATCGGACTGAGGGACGTGGGCGACCAGGGTGTGATCTCCGTCGCCGTCGAGGCGGATCGTGAGCCGCGTGAGCCAGCCGAGCGACGAGATGCGCTCGACGCGACCGATCGCGAGCGGCGCGCCATCGGCGCCATGGCCGTTCGCACCCTTCGGCGCGACCCGCACGTCGTGCGGTCGCACGAACGCCGTGGCTGCCGCGCCCTCCTCCAGATGCTCTGCCGCAGGGACCCGGAAGGCTCCCAGGTGCACGTGGCCACCCTCGACCACGCCGTGCAACACGTTCGCGGAACCGACGAAGCCGGCGACGAACGGGGTCTTCGGATCGTCGTAGATCTCGCTCGGGGAGCCGACCTGCTGCACGAGACCCTCGTGCATCACGACGATCTGGTTCGCGAGCTCGAGCGCTTCTTCCTGGTCGTGCGTCACCAGCAGGCTCGTGACGCCCAGCTCGCGATGCAGCTCGTCGAGCCACTGCCGCAGGTCTTGGCGCACCTTCGCGTCGAGCGCGCCGAACGGCTCGTCGAGCAGCAACACCTCGGGCCGCGGGGCCAGCGCACGTGCGAGCGCGACGCGCTGTCGCTGCCCGCCCGAGAGCTGGTCGGGGTACCGCTTCGCGAAGTGCGTGAGCTGCACGAGCTCGAGCAGCTCGTCGACGCGCGCCTTCCGATCGGCCCTGGCCTGCTTTCGGACGGCCAGCCCGAACTCCACGTTCTGCGCGACCGTCATGTGCCGGAACAGCGCGTAATGCTGGAACACGAACCCCACGCGACGCTCCTGCACGCTCTTGGGCGTGAGCTCCACGTCGCCGAGCCAGATGCGTCCTTGGTTGGGGTCCTCCAGGCCCGCGATCATGCGCAGGACGGTGCTCTTGCCCGACCCCGACGGCCCGAGCAGCGCGGTGATCGCGCCACCGGGCGCCGTGAACGACACGTCTCGCACGGCCTCGAACGAGCCGAACCGTTTGGTGAGCTGCTCGACCACGATCGGCGTGCTCATGTGCGTACCTTCCTTCCTTCGATGCGATGTCGCGCGGTCTCGATGCCGACGAGCAGCACGATGGAGACGGCGGCGAGCGTGAGGGCGACGATGTACGCCTCGGCGTCCTGGCGTTCCTCGATCGCCGTGAAGATGAACAGTGTCGCGGTCTCGGTCTTCCCCTTGATCAGGCCGCTCACGATCAGCACGGCGCCGATCTCGCCGATCGAACGCGCGATCGTGAGCGCGACGCCGTAGAGGATGCCCCAGCGGATGTTCGGCAGGGTGACCCTGCGCCACGTCTGCAGGATCGACGCGCCGAGGGTTCGCGACGCATCCTCTTCGTCCTTGCCGATCTCCTCCAGCACCGGCACGACCTCGCGGATCGTGAAGGGGATGCAGATGAAGATCGTGACGAGCACCATCGAGGGCACCGCGAAGATCACCTGGATGCCGCGAGCCTCGAAGAAGGGTTCGAGCCAGCCGCCGAACCCGAACAGGATGACCGCGGCGAGCCCGACCGTGACCGGCGACAGCGCGAAGGGAAGGTCGACGAGCGCGTTCAGCAGCGACTTGCCGACGAAGCGCTGGCGCACGAGCACCCAGGCCGTGATCACGCCGAAGAACGTCGTGACCGCCACCGTGATCACGGTGATCACCCCGGTGAGGACGAAGGCATGCTGCACGTCGGGGCGCGAGAACGTCTCGACGACCTTGGACCAGCCCGGTTCGAGGGCGGTGTAGACGATGCCCGCGAGGGGCAGCAGCAGCAGGACGCCGACATACAGGAGGCACGCCACGACGATTCCGCCGCGCACGAGGCGCCGGCGACCGCCGCCGGGAGGGAAGACGGAGGGGGCATCGGAGGGGGTCCTCATGCGTCGTCCTCCTTCCGCTTCAGCAGGCGTGCGGTCACCAGCACGAGCACGAAGGAGATGCTGAATAGCAGCGTCGCGACCGCCGCCGCCTCGATCGGACGGAACTGGTTCGCGAGTTGGAAGATGAAGACGGGGGCGGTGAGGGTCTCCCCGGCCCGGTTGCCGGCGACGAGCACGACGCTGCCGAACTCGCCGAGGCAGCGCGCGAACGTGAGCAGCGTGCCGCCCACGATCGCGACGCGGATCGCCGGGAACACGACCTTTCGGAACGTGGTGAAACCGTTCGCGCCGAGGGTGGCCGCGGCTTCCTCTTCGGCGTCGTCGAGCTCCTGGAGCACGGGTTGCACGCTGCGCACCACGAGGGGCAGCGTCACGACGAGCAACGCGAGCATGATGGCGATCGGCGTGAAGATCACCTGGATGCCCAGCCGATCGAGGAACCCTCCGATCGGCGACGCGGGCCCGTACAGGGCCACGAGCATCACTCCCGTGACGAGCGTAGGGATCGCGAGCGGCAGGTCGACGACCGCCGACAGGAATCGCTTGCCCGGGAACGAGAAGCGCACCAGCACGTAGGCGAGCATCGTGCCCATGACGGCGTTGATCAGCGCGGCGAGGGTCGACGTGATCAACGTGAGCCGGATCGCGGCCGTCGCTCCCGGGATCGCGAGGGCGGTGCGCAACCCATCGAGCCCCTCGCTGAACCCCTTCGAGATCACCGCGATCACCGGCAGCGCCACCATGGCGCCGAGGTAGACGAGAGCAACGCCGCGCAGCGTGTATCGCCGCAGCCGTGCAGCTGACCGCGGAGAGAGCCGGGTCCGGCTGCGTTCGATCGTGATCTGCGCGGCGTTGCTCATCGTCGTCTGCTGGTCCTTTCCGTGGACCGTCCCGGTCAGCCGGCGATCGCCTGGGTGACGATGCCGCTGTCGCTGAACAGTTCTTCGTTCAGGGCGTCCCAGCCGCCGATCTCGTCGACCGTGAACAGGTCCTCGATCGGCGGGAACTGGCCGCCGCCCTTCTGGGCTTCCTTCGTGTCGGTGGACCGCAGGTGGCCCACCTCGGTGTAGATCTCCTTGGCCTCGTCGGAGTGCAGGAACTCGACGAACGCCTCGGCCACGTCGCGCACACAGTGTTCGTCGACCCACTGGTCCACGACCGCGACCGGGTTCTCGATCAACACGGTCGACGGCGGGTAGACAGCCTCGTCCTCGAGCCCAGCCTCCTGCGCGGTGAGCACCTCGTTCTCATAGGTGATCGCGACGTCGCCGTTCCCCGCCTCGAAGTTCTGGATCGAGTCACGGGCGTTCTTGTCGAACACGATCACGTTCGAGAGCACGTCCTGCATCAGCGTCGTCGCGCCCGCCGTGTCGTCGGCGGTCATGCCGGCGTAGCCGCGGAGCGCCGAGCCCCACAGGGAGACCAGGTTCCACCGTGCGCCGCCGCTCGATGCCGGGTCGGGGGTGAGGATCTCGACGCCGTCGGCGGCGAGGTCGTTCCAGTCCTGGAAGCCCTCGGGGTTGCCGGGACGGACGTCGAACACGACGACCGAGGTCGAGACCATGCCGCCGTCGGGCTGGTCGGTCCAGTCGTGCGTGATCAGGCCGGCGTCGGCGATCTCGTCCACGTCGGGCCCGAGCGAGAGCGCGACCACGTCGGCCTCGTAGCCGGCGATCACGTTCGCCGCCTGCGTGGTCGAGCCCGCGTAGGACTCCTGGAAGATCACGTTCTGGTCGTCGTGCTCTTCCTTCCACTTCGACACGAAGGCCGGGATGATCTGACCGTAGGCCTCGCGCGGCGTGCTGTATGCGGCGAAGTTGACCACCGGCGTCTCCGGGGGTGTGCACGGCCCGCCTGCGGCCGACGACTGCGTGTCGCCACCGCCCGAGTCGGACGAGCATGCCGCGAGGATCGTGAGGGGAACGAGCGCGAGCGCGAGCGAACGCGCCCAGCGTGCGGACGCGAAGCGCCGCGGGGGATAGAACGACATCCGAGCTCCTTTCGATGACCGGCGAGTTGCCGGGGCCTCTGGGTGCTCGGCCTCCGGTGGTCCGGTCAACCGAAAGGGTTCGCGCGACCGATCGCGCGGTGCGGATCAGCCGGCCTTTCGAGTGCAGCGCCTCCGGGTGCTCCGGTCGGCGTGACGCGGACAGAACTACCGGCTGGAGGAAGGAGTGTCAAGGAGATCGGGCCGATCCCCGACTTACCGCCACGAGAATGCAACAAGAGGCCGATGGGTCTTAGGGCCGATGGCCGTTGACCCTCCCCCGGCCACGGCGGTACCCTCGCGGTGCAGCTGACCGGAAAGACCGGAGGCCGCAACGCATCGGGGGAACATGGTTCCCGCACCGCGTTGCGGCCCCTTTCGTTTCAGGAGAGAGCCTGGATGGCCAAACGTTCCAAGGAGCTCGAACGCGACCTCGAGAAGGAAGCACAGCTGGTCGAGATCGACGGCGAGTTCTGCGTGCCGGTCGAGGCGAACCAGGCTCGGTACCTCATCGACTGGGGGCCGTTCGAGGCACCACGCTCCCCGTGGGATATCGCGAGCAAGCTGCTGCTCTTCGTGCCCGCGATGTTCCTGTTCATCCTCGCCGTGCAGCTGATGAAGGAGGGCGCGGCAGCGGTCGGCCCGCAGATCGAGGGGCAGTTCCCGTTCGCCAACGGCGTCTCGACGCTCGGCGCGGGCTGGCTGGGCGCCTACTTCGTGCTCTCGGGCTCGCCGGTCGCTGCGACGGCGATCAGCCTCTTCGGGGCGGGCGCGTTGACGAAGCTGCAGGCGTTCACGATGTTGTCGGGGTCACGCCTCGGCGCGTCGTTCATCGTGCTGCTGACCGGGTTCCTGTACGCGACGAAGCAGGCGAAGGTGCAGATCGCGGCGGGCGCGTCGCAGGCCGACATCAGGCGGGGACGCAGCGACTCGATCGGCATCGGCATCCAGGCGATGACGATGACCGCGATCGTGTACCTGCCCGGCATGTTGATCGGGTACGCCATCATCCGCGCAGGATGGCTCGAGGGGTTCGACCTGCACGCCTCAGGGAAACTCGACGCGGTCCTCGGCAAGCTGTGGGGTCCGATCGTCGACGTCATCGCGACGAACGTGCCGGGATGGTCGCTCTTCTTGATCGGCCTGGGCGTGATCCTCGTGTCGTTCAACCTGATCGATCGGGTGCTGCCCCACGTGAGCAGCGACGCAACGGCGTCGAAGCGGGCTGCATGGTTGAAGCACCCCTGGACGATGTTCTTCCTCGGATGCATCGTCGCGACGCTCACGCTCTCGGTGTCCGTGGCGCTCACCGTGCTCGTGCCGCTCGCCGCGAAGGGGCTGATCAAGCGGGAGGAGGCGCTCCCGTACATCATGGGTGCGAACATCACCACGCTCGCCGACACGCTGGTGGTCGCGATGCTGCAGCCCACCCCGGACGCGGCACAGGTGGTGCTGGCCGAGGCGATCGGCGTGACGATCGTGTCGGTGGTGATCTTGGCCTTCCTCTACAAGCCCGTGCAGCGGTCCGTGTTGCGGCTCGACGACTACCTCGTCGCCAGCAACCGGCGCCTCGCGCTCTTCGTCGGCACGCTCTTCCTCGCCCCGCTCGCGCTGCTCGCAACGGGATTCTTCTACGTGACCTCATGACCGAGCCGGCCGAAGGGGCCGACGTAGACTCCGACCGTGAGCGACGACGCGACGATCGAATCGGGCCCGCAGGGTACGGCCGACGAGCAGCTCGCAGCGCTCGAGCTCTCCGAAGAGGAACGCCTCGTGCTCGCGAAGGTCGCCGACATCGTGCGCCGCATCAACTACGGCACCGTCGTGCTGGTGATCCAGGACGGCAAGGTCGTGCAGATCGAGATGGCCGAGAAGTTCCGCCTGCGATGAGGGCCGTTCGATGAGCGATGTGAGCACCACCGAGCTCCGACCCGCCGAGACCCCCGGAGAGGGACCCCCCAAGCTCGCCGTGCGCGATCTCGTGAAGACCCGTCGATCGACGAGTGGAGCCGTCGTCACCGCCGTCGATCACGTCACGTTCGACGTGCGGCTCGGTGAGTTCCTGTGCCTGCTCGGACCATCGGGGTGCGGCAAGACGTCGATCCTCAACGTGCTCGCCGGGCTCGACGAACCGACCTCGGGCGAGGCGCTCCTCGATGGTCACCCGATCACCCGCCCGGGCCCCGACCGTGCCGTGCTCTTCCAGGAGCCGGCCCTGTTCCCTTGGCTCTCGGTCGCCGGCAACGTCGACCTCGCGTTGAAGCTCACCGGTACCCCGTTGTCGGAGCGGCCCCACCGCGTGCGCATGTGGCTCGCGAGCGTGGGCCTCGAACCGTTCGCCGACGTACAGCCCCACGAGCTCTCCGCCGGGATGCGCCAGCGGGCGCAGCTCGCGAGGGCGCTCGCGACCGAGCCCGACGTGCTGCTGGGCGATGAGCCGTTCGGCGCCCTCGATGCGCAGGCGCGTGAGCTACTGCAGGACGAGGTGCAGCGAGTCTGGCTCGAGCGAGGCGGGCGCAAGACGTTCGTCTTCGTCACCCACAACGTGCGGGAAGCCGCCCTGCTTGCCGATCGGGTGCTCGTGATGTCGGCGGCGCCGGGCAGGCTGCTCGAGGAGGTGCGCATCAGCGCGCCTCGGCCCCGCCAACTCGACGACGTGCTGGTGGCACGCGTCGTCTCCGACGTGCACCACCTGCTGATGCGCGAGGTGAACCGGGCTCGCGCCGAGGGCAGCGACCGGCCGATCGCCGACGAGGAGTCCGTCCGGTGAGCACGGCCACCGCCACCGACGTGCCGAGGATCGGCCTGCGGCGCCTCGCGCACGAGGTCGGGCCACCGCTCGCCGGCATCACCGGTCTGATCGCCGCCTGGGCCGTCATCGCAGCGGTCACGACGACCGAGGGCGTCCCCTCCCCCCTGCAGACCTGGGATGCGTTCATCGCGGGCATGGCCGACGGCACGATCCCCGAGGCGACCCTGAAGACGCTGATCCGACTCGTGTTCTCGTTCGCGATCGCGGTCGTGTTCGGCACGCTGCTCGGCGTCGCGTTCACGCTGAACGAGTTCGCTCGACGCTCGCTCCGTCCGCTCGTCGTGGCGTTGCAGATCGTGCCGTTCGTGGCGTGGGTCCCGGTCGCGGTGATCTGGTTCGGCGCGACCGAGCGCGCGGTCGTGTTCGTGACCGTGGTCGGCTCGTTCCCGTCGGTCACGCTGGCCACGATGGCGGCGATGCGGCAGGTACCCCCGATCCTCAAGCGCGCCGGCCGCACCCTCGGAGCCGAGGGATGGACGCTCTACCGCGACGTGATCCTGCCCGCCGCGTTGCCCGGGTTCCTCGCGGGGTTGCAGCAGGCGTGGGGCTTCGCCTGGAAGGCGCTGATGACCGCGGAGCTGATCATCGCCGCGGCGGGCGCCGTCGGACTCGGACACCTGCTCGCGGAAGAGGCCGACGACATGCCCGCCCTCGTGGCCGTCGTCGCGGTGATCGCCGTGATCGGCGTGCTCGTCGACTACCTCGCGTTCAACCGGCTCGACCGGCGCGTGCGGCGACGCCGGGGACTCCTGATCGAGGGCTGACGGGCCGCCGCCCTACTGCTCGATCCGGAAGCGGATGCGCACGTGGGTGTGGTACTCGGCGATCTTCCCGTCGGCGACCGTGGCGCTCGTCTCGAGGATGTCCATGCCCTCGATCCCCCGGATCGTCTTCGATGCCTCGGTGAGCGCCTCCTGCGCCGCGGCACGCCACGACTCCGAAGACACGCCGACGAGGTCGATCGTCTTGATCACCGCCACCGGTCACCCCTCCTCGTAGACGGCCACGAACCGCCGGTAGTTGTTCGCGATCTGAGCGACGGTCTCGTCCCGAGGCACCGCGCCGTCGACGAAGAACTTCAGCGGGCTCCACCAGATCGAGCGGCCGATCGCGAACCCGTGGTACCCGGACACCCCGCGGGCGGCGCGCAGCCAAGCGTCGACCGCCGCGTCGTCCGCGCCCCGACCCAGCACCACGCATCCAACGCCGTCACGCCCGCCGACGCGGCACTGGTCGGCGATCTCGGCGCACATGGCGGGGTCGTCGATGCCCTCGATCTTCCAGATGTCGGGCTCGATGCCGGTCTCCTGCAGCTCGGCGATCGCGACCTTCATCAGGTCGGGGCGCAGCTCGCGATCGTAACGGAGGCCGTCGTTGCCGACCGTCTCCAGCTGGTGCGGCTCGGCCGGCACGAGCAGCTCGAACAGGAACCGGCGGTCGTGATGGTGCAGCCAGTCGGAGAGCTGCTTGAGGCGCGCCGACTGCGCGGCGTTCATCGCACCGTCGCCCTCGGGGTTGTAGCGAACGAGCACCTTCGTGAACGTCGGATCGAACGCCTCGATGTGTGCGCCGAACTCCGATCCGTACTCGAAGTCGAACTCGTTCTGGCCCGACTTCTCGGCCGGCATCGCGAGCACCATACCTGCCTGCTTCGCGTCGTTCGCGACCTGGGTGCCGAACTGCTCATCGACCAACACGCCGGCCGTCGACGCATCGAGGCCTTCGGCGAGTGCCTGCTGCATGCCCTCGAAGATCACCCGCTTCGCATCGATGATGCGCTGGGCCTCGTCGGGACCGGGCGCGCCCTCGATACCGAAGAACTTCTTCTGGAAGGACCCCCGATGATCGAAGGCCAGGATGAAGAGCTTGCCGCTGTACCCGAGCGCCATGATCGTCTCCTCGCGTCCGTCGCCCGACTGCTGCCCGCATGCTACCCATCCCCGACGTGGTCATTCCTGCTCGAAGTCATCGACCGGCGCGACGAGCTCGACCGGTACCGGGGCGGCGGCGTCGCGGAACCGCATCCCGTCCGACGGAGAGCAGATCACGAAGCCGTAGTGGATCGGGACGGCGACCGACGGTGCGATCGCCCTCGCCAGGTCGGCGGCCGCCCTCCAGTCCATCGTGAAGTGTCCGCCGATCGGCAGGAACGCGACGTCCGAGCGGACGTCATCGAGCTCCGGCGCGTGATCCGTGTCGCCGGCGTGGTAGTAGGACGTGCCGCCCAGCTCGACCACGTACCCAACCCACCCGTTGCTCTTGGGGTGGAACTGCAGTGCCTCCTCGCGGGTGTTGTAGGCCGGCACGGTCATGATGTGCACTCCACCCACCACGTGCGCCTCGCCCGGGCGGACCGGGGTGACGTCGCCGGTGAGCTCGCGCGCGACGTCGTGGGGCGCGATCAACTTCGTGCCTGGGCGCCGGAGTCGATCGATCTCGTCGGGCCGGAAGTGATCGGAGTGGGCGTGGGTGATCAGGATCAGGTCGGCAGGCGCGGGATCCTCCCCGGTTCCCCACGGATCGAAATACACGGTCCGCTCCGCGTCCTGCCAACGCAGCGCCGCTTGCCGGAACCAGGTCACGTGCTCGACCACGACATCATCCCTTCTCGATGCCCGGTCGTAGTCTGACGGACCGATATGGCCGAGCGCGAACCCGACCCGATGGACCCGGAACTCGAGGCCACGACCGGGCTGCGAGCCAGCATCTCCCTGTTGCAGCGCAGCCGGGACTTCCGAAGGCTGTTCCTCGCCTCGGTGATCTCGCTGGGCGGCGACTGGTTCCTGTTCGTCGCGATCACGTCGCTGATCGTCGAGACGACGGGGCGCGCGATCGACGTGGGTCTCGCGATCCTCGCGCAGGAGCTCGCGTTCTTCATCGCGTCGCCGCCTGCCGGGGTGCTCGTGGATCGCCTCGATCGCCGCAAGTTGATGATCGTGTGCGACGTGGCCCGCATCGGCGTCTGCGCGTCGTTCCTGTTCGTCGGCGCCGGCACGATCTGGCTCGCGTATCCTCTGCTCGCGCTGCTCTCCGTCTTCGGCGCGCCGTTCGACCCGGCCTCCACGGCCGCGACGCCGAACCTCGTGGATCCGCGCGACCTGCCGACCGCGAACGCGTTGAACGGCTCGCTCTGGGGCACGATGCTCGCCGTCGGAGCTGGACTCGGCGGCATCGTGGCCACCGTGTTCGGCCGCGAGACCGCGTTCGTGATCGACGCGCTCTCGTTCGGCGTCTCGGCGCTGCTGCTCTGGGGCATCCGCCGGCCATTCTCCGAGGAGCGCGAGCCGGGACACGAGCACCCGAAGATGATCGACGCCACGGTCGAGGTGCTGCACTACGCGCGCCGCGACCATCGCGTGCTCGCCCTGATCGGCGTGAAGGCCGGCTTCGGCCTCGCGGCGGGCGTGCTCGCCTTGATCCCCGTGTTCGGCGTCGACGTATTCGAGCGCGGAGAGATCGGCGTCGGCGCGCTGATGGCCGCTCGCGGCATCGGCGCGCTCGTCGGCCCGTTCCTCGGGCACCGCGTCAGCGGCGAAGGGCATCGCCATCTGTTCGGCGCGATCGGCGTCGCGCTCGCCGTGTTCGGCGTCTCCTACATGGCGCTCGGTCTGGCGCCGACCCTCTGGGTCGCCGCGATCGTGATCTTCGCCGCTCACCTGGGAGGCGGGGCGCAGTGGGTCCTGTCCACGTTCGGGCTGCAGGTGCTCGTGCCCGACCACATCAGGGGACGGGTCTTCGCCGTCGACTTCGCGATGATCACGCTGTCGCTCGCCGTCTCCTCGGTGGTCGCCGCCGCGGTGGCGGACTCCGCGGGCCCCCGCAGTGCCGCGTTACTCGTGGGCGCGATGGCCGTCGTCTGGTCGATCGTCTGGAGCTGGCTGACCCGTGAGATCCGGCATAAGACGGCGACGGATGGCTTCTCGCGCCCGGTCCCGGCGGACGACTAGCCCGTCGGGTTCGGCGGGGTCGGCTGGTCCGGCGGTTCGGGGATGTCGTCGACCGGCGGCGGAGGCGTCGCGGCCGACGTCGTCGGCGTCGGCGTCGAAGGGGGCTCTCCGGCAAGGGGCGCGCCCGTGCCCGATGGTGCGCCGAAGTCCACCTGCGGCGCACCGCCCTCACGGATCGCGTCCTCCACCTCGAAGAACTCCTCTTCCTCGAAGTCGAACATGTTCGCCACGACCACCGACGGGAACTGCTTCACCCTTCGGTTGTAGTCGCGTACGTTCGCGTTGTAGAAGCGCCGGGCGGTCTGCAGGCGATCCTCGGTGTTCGTGAGCTCACCCTGCAGCTGCAGGAAGTTCTGGTCCGCCTTCAGGTTCGGGTAGTTCTCCACCACGACCATCAGCTGTCGGAGGGCAGCCACCAGCGGTCCTTCGGCCGCAGCCTGCTCCGCGGGGGAACCTGTGGCGCTGGCAGCCATCGCACGGGCGCGCGTGACGTTCTCGAGCACCTCCTTCTCATGGGAGGCGTAACCCTTCACCGTCTCGACGAGGTTCGGGATCAGGTCGTACCGTCGGCGGAGTTCGGTGTCGATGTTCGCCCATGCGTCCTTGATCAGGGTCTTCTGCGAGACGAACCGGTTGTACGAGACGACGGCGCCGACCGCGACGACCACGACCAGCACGAGCAGCACGAGCAGCAGGATCTCCACGACGCTCCCCTTCGGTCTGACGGTGTGGGTCAGCCTACCCCGATGAGTTCCGCGAGGCGGGCTCGGCGCTCAGCGATCAGGACGTTCCGGAGGCGTCGCAACGGACTCGGCACGACTCGCTGGGAACAACGACGCGAGCACGGACGGCACGTGCTCGTGGAACGCGTCGAACCTGCGAAGCGCATCGGCGACGTCGTCGAGGCTCACTCGCTCGCGAGGCCCGAATACCATCAGGCGACCGGCCGTCACCTCGAACCCCACACCAGGCGGTTCGAGCAGCAGCCACTCCATCATGCGGGCGTCGAGCAGCGCGGACGCGAACGTCCGATCGGTCGCCCTGACCTGGAACGCCCGATTGAACCGCTCGGACTCGAGGTCGATGTCGCCATGGCCCACGGCGTCCCGCACGATCGATGCGCCGTCGGCCGGCTCCACTGCGATATCCGGCCACTCCGGCCGAGCAGTATCGATCACGCAGACGAACCGTCGGTAGTCTTCACGGCTCGGGTTCGAGTCAGGCGCATACCAGTAGTCGACCACCACGATCTCCCGACCGCGTCGGAGCCCCCACGCGGTGTTCTCGAGGTTCCGCGCCGACGCGGCACGGTGGAACAGCCCGAACGATGACGTCAACATGCCGAGGGGATCGCCCGCGCGGGCGTGCATACCCGCCTCCCTCGCCTGATCCTCGAACGAGCGTCGACGCGGCACGACGCGGAACCGGTACCCGAGCCACGCCATGCCCCCCACGATGATCGCCAGCGCGAACAGCTGGCGGATCAGCGCTGTCGCTCCCGGGTCACCCGATGCGAGCTTGACCACAGCCGTCACGGCCCACGCCAGGCCGATCGCGACGGCGATGCGGATCGCGGTCGCCGGCTTCATGAGCGACGCACTTCCGCCGCCGTCGACCCGGCGTGATCGTCGCCGATCGGTTCCGGGGACCAGTGTCCCTGCAGCCACCGGTCCTCGTGACGGCCCTTCGGGGGGCGGGGCGGATACAGGTCGGCGACGACCGGCGGCACGGCATGCCCGATCGCACGCGCCGCTTCGAACAGGAGCAGCACCTGCGGCGGGGGCAGTTCGCCGGTGCGCAGGAGCAACCGATCCTCGTTCACCGCGACCGCGATGCCGGCAGGAAGGCTCATCAAGGCCTGCATCATGCGTTGGTCACAGAACGCGACCGCGAAGCGCCGGTCCTCGGCACGGACGCGGAACCGCCGGTTGAACGCCTCGAGCTCCAGGTCGACGTCGGCGCCGACGATAGCGCCGTTGACGCGATCAAGCGCATCTCGAGGGCGGATCTCCAGCTTCGGGCAGCCGAACGGGAGCGCCACCGCGGCGCAGACGCAGCGTCGGATCGTCCGCGGCCCGTCTTCCTGCGTCGGCTCCTCCTCGATCAGCAGGTCGAAGGCGCGCACGTCGTCGCCGTGGGCGCGGTTCCAGACGACGTTCTCGGCACGCGACCACCGACCCTGACCGAGCCACCGGAAGGGCAACCAGAGCGTGTCGGGGAACGGGTCGATCGGCGAGAACTCGAGGTCGGCGCGGTGACACAGCAGCATCAGCTGCCGGGCGCGGCCGCGCCGGCGGTGCACCCGCCAAGCGCCGACGCACGCCGCGACGACGACCACGAGCCACGGCCAGAGGTCCATGCAGGACCCATCGGTCCGCGGCCACCCGCCCTTGACGACCAGGTGATCTGCTGTGGACTAGCGGGAGCGGAACGAGAGGCCGTCGCCCTCCAGGTCGATCGTGACCGTCGCGTCGTCGCGGATCTCCCCCGCGAGCAGCTTCATCGCCAGGGGATCCTGGATCTCGCGCTGGATCAGCCGCTTCAACGGCCGCGCTCCGAACGCCGGCTCGTAGCCCTTGTCGGCGAGGTAGGACCTGGCGGTGTCCGTCAGCTCGATCGCGAGGCCGCGCTCCTCGAGGCGGCGGCGCAGCGATCGGAGCTGGATGTCGACGATCTCGGAGATCTCCTCGCGTCCGAGCGGGTCGAACACCACGATCTCGTCGATGCGGTTCACGAATTCCGGCCGGAAGTACCCGCGCACGTCGTCGAGCACGGCTCCCTTCTGTTTCGCGCGCTCGAGCGACGGATCGCTGAAGATCGCGGAGCCGAGGTTCGACGTCATGATCACGATCGCGTTGCGGAAGTCGACCGTGCGACCCTGCCCGTCGGTGAGCCGCCCGTCGTCGAGCAGCTGCAGCAGGATGTTGAAGACGTCGGCGTGCGCCTTCTCCATCTCATCGAGCAACACGACGCTGTACGGGCGTCGCCGCACGGCCTCGGTGAGCTGTCCGCCCTCCTCGTACCCGACGTAACCGGGCGGTGCGCCCACGAGCCGCGAGACCGCGTGACGTTCCTGGTACTCGCTCATGTCGACACGGACGATCGCCCGTTCGTCGTCGAACAGGTAGTCGGCGAGCGCCCGAGCGAGCTCGGTCTTGCCGACCCCCGTCGGCCCGAGGAACAGGAACGACCCGATCGGACGGTTGGGATCCTGCAGGCCGGCGCGGCTGCGCCGGATCGCGTTCGCGACGGCTTCGACGGCCTCGACCTGGTCGACGACCCGCTCGTGCAACGCCTGCTCCAGGTGCACGAGTTTCTGAATCTCGCCTTCCATCAGCTTCGAGACCGGGATGCCCGTCCACTTCGAGACCACCTCGGCGACGTCCTCCTCGGTGACCTCCTCGTTCAGGAACTTCCGGTCGCGCTGGAGCTCGGTGAGGGCGGCGTTCTCGGCCTCCAACTGTCCGTCGAGCTCGACGAGCGCGCCGTAGCGCAGCTCGGCCGCGCGCTGCAGGTCGGCATCGCGCTCCGCGCGCTCGGCCTCGGCGCGGGCCTCCTCGATGCGCGCCTTCAGCTCGCGGATGCGATCGATCCGCTCCTTCTCCTGCTGCCAGTGAGCGGTCATCGAGTTCCGCTCTTCCTCGAGGTTGGCGAGTTCTTCCTCGAGGCGCGCGAGGCGGTCCCTCGACGCCGGGTCGGTCTCCTTGCCGAGCGCGGCCTTCTCGATCTCGAGCTGGCGGATCCGCCGCTCGACCTCGTCGATCTCGACCGGCATCGAGTCGATCTCGATGCGCAGGCGCGACGCGCTCTCGTCGATCAGGTCGATCGCCTTGTCGGGCAGGAACCGTCCGGTGACGTACCGGTCGCTGAGCACCGCCGCGCCGACGAGCGCCGGGTCCTGGATGCGCACGCCGTGATGCACCTCGTAGCGCTCCTTCAGCCCTCGGAGGATGCCGATCGTGTCCTCGACGCTCGGCTCCTCGACCAGCACCGGTTGGAAGCGGCGCTCCAACGCTGGGTCCTTCTCGATGTGCCGGCGGTATTCGTCGAGCGTGGTGGCGCCGATCGCGCGCAGCTCGCCGCGGGCGAGCATCGGCTTCAGCATGTTGCCGGCGTCCATCGCGCCCTCGGCCGCACCGGCGCCGACGATCGTGTGCAGCTCGTCGATGAACGTGACGATCTCGCCCTCCGAGTCGGCGATCTCCTTCAAGACGGCCTTCAGCCGCTCCTCGAATTCACCCCGGTACTTCGCTCCGGCCACCATCGCACCGAGGTCGAGCGCGATCAGCCGCTTGTCCTGCAGCGACGTGGGTACGTCGCCGTCGACGATGCGCTGGGCGAGCCCCTCCACGATCGCGGTCTTGCCCACGCCGGGCTCCCCGATCAGCACGGGATTGTTCTTCGTGCGACGTGAGAGCACCTGGATCGTTCGGCGGATCTCCTCGTCCCGGCCGATCACCGGATCCAGCTTGCCGGTTCGCGCAGCCTCGGTCAGGTCGCGCCCGTACCGTTCGAGCGACTGGAACGTGTCCTCCGGGTTCGGACTGGTGACGCGCTGACGGCCGCGCACCTCCGCGAGCGCCGCGAGCGCCGCGTCACGCGTGAGCCCGGCCTCGAGCAGGATGCCGGCGGCTTCCGTCCCCGGCGTCGCAAGCATCGCGAGCAGCAGGTGCTCGGTCGAGATGTACTCGTCGGTGAGGGCCTCCGCCTCGGTGCCTGCGGCCTCGAGGAGCTTCGCCGCGGCCGGCGAGATCCGCACCTCGACACCCTGCGCGTAGACCTTCGGCATCGCGTCGAGCGCCTCGTCGACCTTGGCCCGCAGCTGCGCAGGGTTCGCCCCTACGTGGTGCAACAACGGGAAGACGACCCCCTCGGCATCGGCGAGCAGCGCGAACAACACGTGCTCGGGTTCGATCAGTTGGTGGTTGCGCACGATCGCCTGCTGGTGTGCTTCCTGCACGGCGGCCTGCGACTTCATCGTGAGCTTGTTCAGATCCATGCGCGGTTCCGTTCCTCGTAGTCCCGCCTCGTGAAGCCATACATCGCGTAGTCGTGGGGACCGTCGGCCTCGGGCATGAACGAGCGCAGCACGCCCTCGAACGCGAAGCCGAGCCGCTCGGCCACGCGCCGCATCGCGGCGTTCCCGACGTCGGTCGTGAGCTGCACCCGGTGCGCGCCCTCGTCGTCGAAGAGATGCCTCGCGATCGCGACCACCGCGTCGGCACCCAGGCCTTGCCCGCGGTCGCCGTCCTCGAAGACCTCGATGCCGAGCTCGAAGACGCCGGGCGGCAAGCCGTTGACCGGTTGCCGTGCCTGCACCTCGCCGACGAGCCTCCCGTCGTTCTCGATCGCGAGGATGATCACACCCTCCGAGAACGAGCCCGAACGTCGGATGCGTTCGCGCACCCGCTCGGCGAGCTCCCTCGGCCTCGTGCCCTTGGGGGCGAACCACTCTGCGTCGGCCCAGGTCGACACAAGGATCGGCGCCTCGTCGTCGTGGTAGGCGCGGAGCGTGACTCGATCGCCGGCGAGTCGTGTCACTGCCCGGTCTCCCACGGGGCCGGGAACACGCTCCGCAGGGGCACGATCTCCCCGGAGCGGCGGCCGGGCATCGCGATCGCCCGGCGATGAGCGAGCTGCGATCGCACTTCGTCGACCTGGCGGTGCAACCGGTCGACCTCGGCGCGGAGCTCCAAGATGCGCTTCACCCCGGCGAGGTTCACACCCTCGTCGGTGAGCTCCTGGATCGCGAGCAGCCGGTCGATGTCGGCCTGCGAGTAGCGCCGTGTGTTGCCCGACGTGCGCTGGGGGCGCAGTAGGCCCTTGCGTTCGTAGATCCGCAGGGTCTGCGGGTGCACGCCGGCGAGCTCGGCCGCCACGCTGATGATGAAGACGGCGCGCTCGTCGAGGTTCCGCTGCTGGCCGGCCATCGTCGCGTCCTCTCGTTCGGTCGTCATGTCACGCCACCCCGAGGGCCTTCCTCGGCGACTCCTTCTGCTCCTGCTGCAGCTGTCGCAACAGCTCCTTCTGCTCCTTCGAGAGCTTGCCGGGCACGTCGACCTGCGTCGTCACCAGCAGGTCGCCGTGGCCCCCCTTGGCCCTCGGGGCGCCCTTCCCTTTGATGCGGAACGTCTTGCCGTTGGGGGTGCCAGCCGGCACCTTCAGGGTGACCGGCCCGTTCATCGTGGGCACCTGCACGTGCGCACCGAGCGCCGCCTCGGGGAACGTCACCGGCAGGGTTAGCGTGAGGTTGTCGCCCCGGCGCCCGAACAGCTCGTGCTGTGCGACGTGCACCCGCACGTAGAGGTCGCCCGGCCTGCCACCCGCGGGACCGGGCTCGCCGCGCCCCGCCAGCTTGATCCGAGCCCCACTCTTGACGCCGGCCGGGATCTTGACCTGGAACGTGCGGGTGCGCCGTACGGAGCCGGCGCCCTTGCACGTCGCGCACGGCGTCTCGATGATGCGCCCGGTCGCCCGGCACCGCCGGCAAGGCTGGGCCATCGAGAAGAACCCCTGGTTCACCGCGATCTCGCCGCTGCCTCCGCATTCGGGGCAGGTGACCGGGCTCGTGCCCGCGGCGGCGCCCGAGCCGTGGCAGGTCTGGCACACGGCCGGTCCGGTGATCTTCACAGGGACCGTCGTGCCGCGCATCGCCTCGTCGAACGAGACACGCACGTCGGTCTCGAGGTCGGCACCCCGCTGCGGCCGGGCCTGCGCACGACCCCGCCCACGACCGGCCCCGCCGAAGAGCCCGCCGAAGAGATCGCCGATGTCCTCGACGTTCACGTACTGCGCCCCGCCCGGCCCGCCTGGCCACCCGCCCGGGCCCTGCCCCGCCGCGCCGCCGGGACCGAACCCACCGAACCCGGAGGCGCCCATCTCACGGACCTGGTCGTAGGACTTCCGCTTCTCCTCGTCGCCGAGCACGTCGTAGGCGGCCGAGATCTCCTTGAAGCGGTCCTCGGCATCGGCGTTGCCCGCGTTCGTGTCGGGGTGGAACTGCTGGGCGAGCTTGCGGTAGGCCTTCTTGATCTCGGAGGCCGAGGCGTTCTTGGGCACGCCGAGCACACCGTAGTAGTCCTTCTCGAACCACTCGCGGCGTACCTCGTCAGCCACCCTCGTCCCTCCGTCGATGCGTCATCGCCGTCGTCCGGGATCAGTCCGCGCGCTCCACACGCACCCCGGCCGGCCGCAGTACGCGGCCTTTCAGCGTGTACCCGGGCCGAAGCACGTCGGCAACGACCGGGTCGCCCTCGCCGTCCCCCGTCTGCATCAGCGCTTCGTGCAGTTCGGGATCGAAAGCCGTGCCCTCGGCCTGCATGCGCTCGAGGCCCTCGGCCTTCAGAGCGTCCACGAGCTTCGCGTACACGAGCTCGACACCTTTGAGGAACCGGTCGAAGTCAGGCTGGTCGGTCGCCGACATCAGCGCGAGCTCGAAGTCGTCGAGAACCTCCAGCAGCCGCCGGGCCACGGGCATCGCGCCCAGCTCCGCCAGATCGGTCTGCTCCTTCAGAACCCGCTTACGGTAGTTGTCGAACTCGGCCTGCAGCCGGCGCAGGTGATCCAGGTACTGCTGCGCCTCGCCCTGGGCGGCCTGCAGATCGCCGGCCACCTCGGCAGCTTCATCGGTGGACTCCGGCGCCGTGCCAGCGGGCTCGGCCTCGGCGCCGAGGACGGCCCCGGCCGGCGTGGCCGGGGCGCCCTCGTCGTCGCGCAGGTTCGCGAACCGCCGACGGTCCGTGACGCGGACCCGCGGCTGTTCCTCGTCCCGTTCGCGCTCGTCGGTCACTTGGCCGTGACCTCGATCGTGCGTGCTTTGGCCTCTTCCCGCTTCGGCACGAGCACGGTCAACACGCCGTTGTCGAACGACGCCTCGATGCGCTCCGGGTCGGCCACGCGCGGCAGCCGCACCGACCGCGCGAACGAACCGTAGCTGCGCTCGATGCGGTGGTACTGACCCTCGTCATCCTCGCGGGAGAACTCACGCTGGCCGCGGATCGCCAGCGTGCCGTCCTCGAACGTGACCTCGACGTCGTCCGAGCTCATGCCCGGAAGATCGATCGTCACCTCGAAGCGGTCTTCGGTCTCACGGATGTCGAGCGCCGGAACCCAGGCGTTCTTCGAGAACGCCTGGCCGACCATGCGGTCGAACTCGGCTTCCGCACCCTTGAGATCGCGGAACGGATCCCATCTGGTGAGCATCACGACGCACCTCCTTCCTCGACGATCTCGCCCTCGACGACGTCGTCGTCCTCGGGTTCTGCCTGCTCGGCGCCGGCCTCACTGCCGTCACCGGTCGGCTCGCCGGCGGCGGCCGACGCCTGCTGGTTCTGGACCATCGCCTGCCCGACCCGCTGGTACACCTGCATCACCGCGTCGTTGGCGGCGGTGAGGGCCGCGGCGTCGGACGACTCGTCGTCCAGCACCTTCTTCAGCTCCTCGTTCTTCACGACCAGCTCGTCCTTGTCGGCGGCCGGGATCGTCTCGGGGTTCTCCTCGATGAACTTCGCCACCTGGTAGTGCAGCTGATCGGCTGTGTTGCGCGCCTCGGCGGTCTCCCGCCGCGTGTGGTCCTCTGCGGCGAACTTCTCCGCGTCGGACACCATGCGATCGATCTCCTCCTTCGACAGACTCGTGCCGCCGGTGATCGTCATCGCCTGTTCCTTGCCGGTCGCGAGATCCTTCGCGCTCACGTTCACGATGCCGTTGGCGTCGATGTCGAACGCGACCTCGATCTGCGGCATGCCGCGAGGCGCGGGCGGGATGCCCATCAGGTGGAAGCGCCCGAGCGACTTCACGGCCGGGGACATCACGGTCTCCGCCTCACCCTGCAACACGTGGATCTCCACCGTCGTCTGGTTGTCGTCGGCGGTGGTGAAGATCTCGGACTTGCGCGTGGGGATCGTGGTGTTGCGCTCGATCAGCTTCGTGAAGATGCCGCCCTTGGTCTCGACGCCCAGCGTCAGCGGGGTCACGTCGAGGAGCAGGATGTCCTTCACGTCGCCCTTCAGCACACCGGCCTGGATCGCGGCCCCGACGGCGACGACCTCGTCGGGGTTCACCCCCTTGTGAGGCTCCTTGCCGCCGGTGAGCTTCTTCACCAGCTCCTGGATCATCGGCATGCGGGTGGAGCCTCCGACCAGGATGATGTGGTCGATCTGCTCCGCCGGCTTCCCCCAGTCGGCGATCGCCTGCTCGAACGGGGTCCTGCAGCGCTCGACCAGGTCCTCCGTCATGCGCTCGAACTCGCTGCGCGTGAGCTTCTGCTCCATGTGCAGCGGACCGTCGGCGGTCGCGGTGATGAAGGGCAGGTTGATCGTGGTCTCGGCGACCTGGCTGAGCTCGATCTTCGCCTTCTCGGCGGCCTCCTTCAGCCGCTGGAGGGCCATGCGATCCTTGCCGAGGTCGACGCCGTGTGCGTTCTTGAACTCCGTGACGAGCCAGTCGATCACCCGCTGGTCCCAGTCGTCGCCACCGAGATGCGTGTCGCCGTGAGTGGCCTTCACCTCGAAGACGCCCTCGCCGATCTCCATCAGCGAGACGTCGAACGTGCCGCCGCCGAGGTCGAAGACGAGCACCGTCTGCTCGGTGTCCTGCTTGTCCAGCCCGTAGGCGAGCGCCGCCGCGGTCGGCTCGTTGATGATGCGCAACACCTCGAGGCCGGCGATCTGGCCAGCTTCCTTCGTCGCCTGACGCTGGGCGTCGTCGAAGTAGGCCGGAACGGTGACCACCGCCTGGGTGACCGTGTCACCGAGGTACGCCTCCGCGTCGCGCTTCAGCTTCAGCAGGATCTGCGCGCTGACCTCCTGCGCGGTCCACCCCTTGCCGTCGACGTCGATCGCCCAGCCCTTGTCGCCCATGTGACGCTTGACCGACCGGATCGTGCGGTCGGGGTTCGTGATCGCCTGTCGCTTGGCGACCTCGCCCACCAGGATCTCGTTGTTCTTGGAGAAGCCGACGACCGACGGGGTCGTGCGGCTCCCCTCCGCGTTCGGAACGACGACGGGCTCGCCGGCTTCCAGGACGGCGACCACGGAGTTCGTCGTGCCGAGGTCGATCCCCACTGCTCGTGCCATGAAGGCTCTCCTTCTGTTCGGCCGGACCGCAGGGGATCCGGGCTCCGGTACCTAAGTCTGAACCGAGGATAGAACTTGAGTATTCCATTGACAAGTTCGTTGGGCACTCGCGCATATGAGAGGAAGCATTATTTGTGCTGCAAGAGGTCTCCGTGACATCCCACAAATGGGTCCTCGTCGTGATGCGGGGTGCGACGCTGCGCCAAGTGATCTCACTCCTCGGGCGCCAAGGACCCCGGCCGTCCGACCGGGAGTCCGTGCCCCATCTCTCCCCGTGCCAGAGGTCAAGTGCGGCGAGTTGCGTGCCGAAAAGGCACTAGAACCAACGGCCCCGACCGAAAGGGACGGATCCACCGATGAGCGTTCCCCGAGAGCATGCACGCGCCGTCGAGCGCGTCGACGCGACCGTGCCGGCCTCCGTGCTGTCCACGGTCGAGTCGCTCATGCTCGAGGAGCGCACGCGGTGGGCGATGACGATCCACGACGGCCTGACCCAGTCCGTCACGAGCGCGATCTTGGAGCTGCAGGTGCTCCGTCACCGCATCGAGACCGACCCGATAGGGGCGGTCGCATCGCTCCACGAGATCGAGGACGCGATCCGCCACGACCTGAGCGAGATCCGCGAGGTCCTCTTCCAGCTCGACGCCGGCTCGCTGCGCGAGGACCCGTCGTTCGCGACGTTCGTGCACGGGCTCGTCGAGCGCTGGAAGCTGCCGGCCCGCATCACGATCGAGGGCGACCTCGACGCCGTGCCGACCACCGTGCTCGAGACCGCGCACAGCGTCGTGGGGGAGGCGCTCACCAATGCGGCCAAGCATTCCGGATCCAAGGACGTCACCGTGAAGGTCGTCGCCGGCCTGGAGACGCTGCGGATCGAGGTCACCGACCGCGGTCGAGGCATCGCGGCCGTGACCGACGACGACCCCCACTTCGGGCTTCGACTGCTTCGCACCCGTGTACACGAGATCGACGGCTCGCTCGAGATCGAGTCGACCCCCGGACGCGGCGTCCGCGTGATCGCCGTGCTCCCCGTCGGAGGGCAAGGAGACAGCTGATGAGGATCATGGTCGTGGATGACCACGCGCTCGTGCGCCGTGGCATGAGCTACGTGGTGAAGGAAGGCTTCCCCGAGGCCGACGTCGTCGAGGCCGAGAGCTCGGCGGTCGCCCTCGAGGTGCTGCACGGCGGTACGAAGGTCGACCTCGCGCTCGTCGACGTGCGCATGCCGGACCTCGACGGCCTCGAGTTGCTCCGCGCGATCAAGGCCGAATGGGACGAGTTGCCGGTGATCATGCTCTCGACCTACGAGAACGCGCCGTACGTGAAGCGCGCGCTGGCCGACGGCGCATCCGGATACCTCCTGAAGGACGCCACGCCCGAGGACCTGTCGCAGGCGATCAACGTCGCGATGTCCGGCAGCGGCAACGTCCTCAGCCCCCGCGTGATCCAGAACCTGTTCGACGAGCAGCAGGGCGGCGGCGCGAGCGATGGCGCGCGGCGAAACGAGTACAGCCTGACCCAGCGCGAGAACGACATCCTGGCGCAGCTCGCCGAAGGCCGGTCGAACCGTGAGATCGCGCAGTCGCTGTTCCTGTCGGAGAAGACGGTCAAGGCGCACCTGGCCGCGATCTTCCGCAAGCTCGGGGTCACGAACCGCACCCAGGCGGCGATGATGGCCGTGCAGATGGGCGTGGGCCCGATCCCCGGCGCCCTCGCGGTGAACGACTAGCGACGCGTCCTAACCGAAGTCGCGGAAGAAGCGGCTCGGCGTGGGGCCGCGCTGCCCCTGGTACTTGTTGCCGGCCGAGCCGTAGGGGGTCGCGGCCTCGGTCGAGAGCCGGAAGAAGCTGATCTGGCCGATCTTCATGCCCGGGTACAGGGTGATCGGCAGGTTCGCCACGTTGCTCAGCTCGAGCGTGAGGTAGCCGTCCCACCCGGGGTCGACGTACCCCGCCGTCGAATGGATCAGCAGGCCGAGCCGCCCGAGCGATGACTTGCCCTCGAGCCGCGCCACGAGGTCGTTCGGGAGAGCGACGCGCTCCAGCGTCGACCCCAGCACGAATTCCCCGGGGTGCAGGATGAAGGCCTCGTCGGGCTTCGTCTCCACGAGCTCCGTGAGGTCCGGCTGTTCCTGCTTCACGTCGATGTAGGGGTATCGGTTGTTCGCGAACACCCGGAACTGTGCGTCGACGTGCAGGTCGATCGACGACGGCTGGATGCATCGCTCGTCGAACGGGTCGATCACGATGCGTCCGGCGTCGATCTCCTCGCGGATCGTGCGATCGGACAGGATCATCGGGCGCTGATGCTACCCGTTCCCGCTCACCTCGACCCAGCGGTCCAGGGCGGCGGTGGCTGCCCCCGAATCGATCGTCTCGGCCGCGAGCTCGATGCCATCGGCGAGCGTCTGGGCACGTCCGGCGACCTCGAGCGCCGCACCGGCGTTCAGGAGCACGACATCGCGCTTGGGTCCGACCTCCCCGGCCAACACCCACCGAACGATCGCGGCCGACGCGTCGGCGTCGCCGCCCCGCAGATCATCGACCGTGGCCGGAGCGAAGCCGAGCGCGGTCGGGTCGAGCCTGCCCTCGGTCACCGAGCCGCCGCGGACCGTGTAGACGGTCGAGGGACCCGACGTGGTGAGCTCGTCGAGCCCGTCCTCCCCCCGGAAGAGCACGGCCCGCGTCCCGCGCCGGGCCAACACCTCGGCCATCAGCGGCAGCATGCGGGCGTCGGAGCATCCCACCGCTTGTGCGAAGGGCCGGGCTGGGTTCGTGAGCGGTCCGAGGAAGTTGAACACGGTCGGCACGCGCAGCTCGCGGCGGACCGGCCCGGCGTGGGCCATCGCCGGGTGGAACATCGGCGCGAACAGGAACGCGATGCCGGCCTCGGCGAGACACCGCTCGGCGCCGGCCGCGTCGAGGTCGATCGTGACGCCGAGCGCCTCAAGCACGTCCGCCGACCCGCAGTGCGAGCTCGCGGCGCGGTTCCCGTGCTTGGCGACAAGCACACCCGCGCCCGCCGCCACGATCGCGCTCACCGTGGAGATGTTGAACGTGCCGCTGCGGTCGCCGCCGGTTCCGACGACGTCCACGGCCGGCGCGGGCGTCTGCACGGGGTTCGCGAAGCCCAGCATCGTGCGAGCGAGCCCCTCGACCTCGTCCGCGGATTCTCCCTTGGTGCGCAGCGCCATCAGGAAGCCGCCGACCTGACCCGGCGTCGCCTCTCCGGCCATGATCTGACGCATCGCCTCGGCGGCCTCGTCGGCGTCGAGGTCCTCGCGCCGCACGAGTCGCGTGAGCGCGTGCGGCCAGAAGTCCGGATCGGTCTCGGGGCCCGGGTCGCTCATCGCCGACCGACGCTAGCAGGTGGTGCGCATGAGCCGGAAGCCACCCCCGAGCGGGTCGCGGCTGACGCCGTGGGCTCGCTACACTGAGGCTCCGTCGGCTGGCCGGCGGCCCATGCGGGTGTGGTTCAATGGCAGAACGTGAGCTTCCCAAGCTCGAGACGGGGGTTCGATTCCCCTCACCCGCTCTCTTTGGCGCCGCGACGTGCGGCGCCGATCGCACGTTCAGGCGCCCCGAGATACCGGGGAGCGGTCGGACAGAGGTCCTTCAGCGGGCAGAGGCGGCATCGAGGCGTGGGAGCCTTGCAGACCTCCCGGCCGAGCCGGATGAATCCCACGTGCATCGGGGTGCGCAGCCCGTCGGGGACCAGATCGTGGAGGAGCCGGTCGGCGCGCTCCGCACTGGCCCTCGGGGGGACCAGCCCGAGCCGCTTCGTGACGCGATGCACATGGGTGTCCACCGGTATCGCGTCGCGACCGAGCGCGAAGCTCAGCACGACGGCCGCCGTCTTGGGCCCGATGCCGGGCAGGGAGATCAGGTATTCGCGAACCGCGTCATCTGGGAGCTCGCGCAGTCGAGCCAGGTCGTACCCACCTTCTCGTTCACGCACCTCGCGCAGGATCGCCTGGATCCTCGGCGCCTTCGAGTTCGCGAGCCCCCCGCTGCGGATCGCGTCGGCCACGTCGGCCGGCTGCGCCTCGACGACCTCGCGCCAGCCACCGGGGAACGCGTCACGGAGGTCGGCGAACGCACGCTCGGCGTTCACGTCGCTGGTGTGCTGGCTGAGCACCGTGAGCATGAGCTCGTCGAGGGGGTCGACGGCTCGGGGCGGCTCGAGCGGGCCGAACCGCTTCTCGAGCCGGGCGGCGATCGCCCGGATGCGGCGGCGGCTCGGCGGCGCCCAGGGCTCGAGCGCCGACCGCCGACCCACCGGGCTCACTGCTGACCGCGGGCGCCGTTGCGGAACTGCGTGAGCGAGGGCTCGAACCCCAGCGGGATGTTGTCGGTCGGCCCATTGCGGTGCTTCGACACGATCAGCTCGGCGAGCTTCTTCTTCTCGGGATCGGCGTCGTCGCGGTGGATGAACATCACGATGTCGGCGTCCTGCTCGATCGCGCCTGACTCGCGAAGATCGGAGAGCTGCGGGCGCTTGTCGGCTCGCGCCTCCGGATTGCGGTTCAGCTGGCTGATCGCGATCACCGGGATCTCGAGCTCCTTGGCGAGCATCTTCAGGGAACGGCTGATCTCGGCGATCTCCTGCTGGCGCGAGTCGGGGCGGCGTCCGCCCATGCCGGGGTGTGCCATCAGCTGCAGGTAGTCGACGATGATCAACGACAGACCCCGCTTCCCCGTGCGCATGCGACGGGCCTTCGCGCGGATGTCGACGATGTTCGTGTTGCCCGAGTCGACGATCGACAGCGGGGCGTCATGGAGCACCTCGGCCGCCTGCACGACCGCCTGCCAATCGTTAGGGCCGACACGCTTGTTCCGGATGCGGTCCCACGGCACGCGAGCCTCGGCGCAGAGCAGACGCATGCCGATCTCCCAGCGTGACATCTCCAAGGAGAAGATCGCGACGGAGTTGCCGGCGACCGCGATGTTCCTCGCCATGTTGACCGCGAGCGAGCTCTTGCCGATGCCCGGACGAGCCGCGAGGACGATCAGGTTGCCCGGCTGCAGTCCCGACGTGAGGTTGTCGATGTCGATGAACCCGGTCGGCAGGCCCGTGTACGCGGACTCGCGCGTCTGGATCGATTCGAGGTCGAGCATCGCCTGGTCGACCAGATCGCGCAACACGGCCATCTCCTCGCGGTCCTCGCGACGGGCCACCTCGTAGATGCGCTGCTCGGCGTCGTCGGCGACCTGCTCCGCGTCATCGGTCGAAGCGTAGGCGCGGTCCATGATGTCGGCCGCGGCCGAGATCAGCCGGCGCCGCAGGGCCGCCTTGGAGACGATGTCGGCGTAGTAGGCGGCCGAGGCCGGAGTCGGGACCTCGTTGGCCAGGTCGGCCAGGTAGATGCGCCCACCCACGTCCTCGAGCGAGCCCCCCCGCTCGAGCGCGACCGCGGCGGAGACGATGTCGACCGGCTCCCCCCGAGCGAACAAACCACGCAGGGCGGTGTAGATGCGCCCGTGCGCCGATCGGTAGAAGTCGTCGGGTTCGAGGATCTCGACGACGTCGGCGACGGCCTCGTTCGACAGGAGCATCGCGCCGAGCACCGAGGCTTCGGCCTCCAGGTTGTGCGGCGGCAGTCGGTGCCCTTCGCCCGCAGGCAGGCGTCGAACATCGTCGGCCGTACGCGCCATCTACCCCTCCCCCTCGGGGCCCACGTCGCCGCCGGACCCGCTCCTCAACCCGGGGACGCTACGCCCGGCAACCACGAGGCGACAGTGGACAACGCCTGTGGATTGTTCCGGTGCAGGTCGCGGAGCGAGATTCCTTGTCACTCCGTCTCTGACCTGCGCTTTCCACATGTGGACAACCATGTGGAACAGTGTGAATCACACGTGTGACATTTCAACCGGGAGCGACACTGGCAACGACGGAGGCCGGGCAGCGGGCCCGGCCTCCGATGATGCGTGTGACGGGTGCGGTCAGCCCTCGTGTACGACCTCCACGGTCACGACCGGGTCGACCTGATGGAACAGGTGGACCCGGACCTCGTGCGTGCCGATCGATCGGATCGGCTCGTCGAGGTGCACGTCGCGTCGGTCGACCGTGACGCCTTCGTGCTGCGCGGCGATCGCGTCGGCCACGTGCTCGGCCGTGACCGAGCCGAAGAGCTTGCCCTCGTCGCCCGCACGGGCCGTCACCCGGATCGGACCGCCAGAGATCAGCCTCGACGCGATCGCCTCGTACTCGCCCTTACGGGCGTACTGGCGTCGCTCGTGGGCGCGCCGCAGGTTCTCCGTCTGCTGGGCCGCCCCCTTGTGGGCCTTCACGGCGATCGACCGCGGGATCAGGTAGTTGCGTGCGTAGCCGTCGGCAACCTCGACCACGTCTCCGGGGTCTCCGAGCTTGTCGACGGGCTTCTGGAGGACGACCTTCATCGGCTCGAGTACGGCAGCAGCGCCATCTGGCGAGCGTTCTTCACGGCCGTGGCGACGTCGCGCTGGTGCTGGACGCAATTGCCCGTGACCCGTCGGGCGCGGATCTTGCCCCGCTCGCTCACGAACTTGCGCAACGTGACGACGTCCTTGTAGTCGACGTAGTCGACGCGGTCCTTGCAGAAGACGCAGAACTTGCGCTTGCCCTTCTTCTGCCAGCCCTTGTCGTCCTTGTCGCGACGGCGCTTGGGGCCTTCCCTCTTCTTCGGTGGCATTACAGCGGTGTCTCCTCCTGGTCGGTGCCACCGCCACCCACGGGCGCCGCGACGCGCTCGCCCCAGTCGCCGCCGGACGAGCTGCTGCTCGAGCGGGACTGACGCTCGACGCGCGCGGTAGCCCATCGCAAGCTCGGGCCGACCTCGTCGGCCTCGATCTCGATGGCGGTGCGCTTGTCGCCGTCCTGGTTCTCCCAGGAGCGGTAGTTGAGTCGGCCGGCCACGACCACGCGCATGCCGCGCGTGAGCGACTCGGCCGCGTTCTCGCCGAGGCTGCGCCAGCAATTGACCGTGAAGTACGACGCTTCGCCGTCCTTCCAGCCACCGGCGCCGTCGGGGATGCGGCGGTTGACGGCGATCCGGAACTTGCAGACCGCGGCCCCGTTGGGCGTGTACCGCAGCTCGGGGTCGTCGGTCAGGTTGCCGACCAGGGTCACCTGGTTGTCGCTCGCCATGTCACGTCACCACCTCTTCGGTGTCTGCACCCGTCGCGCGTATGGCTCACGCGGGGGCGGGGGAAGCTTCGGATTCTGGATCGTCGGATGCCTCGGTCGCGGGGGCCGGTGAGGCCGCTTCGCTCGAGGTCGATCGCGGCTGCTCGCCGCGCGCCTCGGCGCGCTTGGCGTGTCGTCCCTTGGCCGGCAGCGCGATCACCTTGTGACGGATGACCTCGTCGGCCAGGTTCAACACCCTGTCGAGCTCGGGCTGCGCAGCCGGATCGGCCGTGAAGTTAGCCACCACGTAGTAGCCCTCGTTCTGATGGTCGATCTCGAACGCGAATCTGCGGCGGCCCCAGCGATCGATGTTGCCGACCTCACCACCGTTGATGGAGATCACCTTGGCGATTCGGTCGGTCGCCGTCGAGACGACCTTCTCGTCGGCCTCGGCGGGCAGGATGAGCATGACTTCGTATTCCCTCAACCAGTCACCTCCTCTGGTCTGGACGGCCCCCTCACGAGAGGGAGCAGTAGGGACTTGAGGGTCGCCCAGCAGTGTACGAGAACGGCCCGAACGCTAGCACCGGGGTCCGACACGGCTCAGGCCCGCGCAACGCGCTGCCGAAACCTCCTGCATGCGACGTTCCCGCTCGATCGTGGCGCTGGCGGTCGCTGCCGGGATGCTCGCGCTCGCTCCCGGCGGCTCCGCCGCCCCGCCCAGCGGTACCACCCCGGAGGCGCGGATCGCCTACGTCCGCGACGGCGACCTCTGGACCGTGCCCCCCACGGGGGGCGACGACGTGCAGATCACCTCGGGCCCGTCGAAGGATACCGATCCTGCCTGGGAACCGGGCTCCGGGCGCCTCGCTTTCACGCGGAAGACGTCGACCGGTCCCCAGATCTGGATCGTCGACACGACAGGCGGCTCGCCCAGCTGAACCGGGCTTCGGACCCGACCTGGTCGCCCGACGGCTCCTCGATCGCCTTCGTCCGCCGAGCGAAGGGGAACACCGACATCTGGACGGCCGACGTCGACGGATCGAACGTTCGTCGACTCACGAACTCCCCAGCCGCCGACGTCGAGCCCGCGTGGGGGCCGTCCAAGATCGCGTTCATGAGCAGCCGAGGCGAACGCCCGTCGATCCGGGTCATGGCGTCGGGCGGCCGCGGCGAACGTCGGCTGACCGAGGGCAAGGGAAGGGACCGCTCGCCGGCCTGGGTCGATCTCGACGGATCGACCGCCGTGATCCTGCACGAGCACGTCGAGACGAACGGCGACCTCGACCTCCGAACGGTCGCCCTGGCCGATGGGTCGCTCAGCCCGATCCTCGAGCGCGACGAGCTCGACCAGATGCCCTCGAGCGCTTCGCTGCCGTGGTTCGCATTCCTTCGCCGGACCGAGTCGACCACCTCGATCAATACCGCGGAGCTCGACACCCCACTCAGCACGATGCGGATCATCGTGTCAGGGCCGGGCCTGTCGGACCCGGCGGTCGCTCCTGCGGTCGCTTGAACGACACGGGGCCGGGAAGCTCCGAGCTCGAACCACCGTTAGACTGCAACGACTGCCGTGCACTTGAAGGAGGCGCGAGCGATGCCCGATCGAACCGTGTCGACCCACGACCTCAGGGCGTGGAAGGGTGAGCAGCGACGCTGGGTGATGCTCACCGCGTACGACTTCCCCACCGCCCAGATCCTCGACCGGGCCGGAGTTCCCGCGTTGCTGGTGGGCGACTCCCTCGGCCGCAACGTCCTCGGGTACGCCAACGAGCTCCCGGTCACGATGGAGGACATGCTCCACCACGTGATGGCCGTCTCGCGTGGCGCCCAGCGCGCGATGGTCGTCGGTGACCTTCCGTTCATGAGCTACCAGGCCTCGATCGAGGAAGGCGTGCGCAACGCGGGGCGTCTGATCAAGGAAGGCGGCGCCACCGCGGTGAAGCTCGAGGGGCCGAACCTCGACCTCGTGCACCGGCTCACCGAGATCGGCATCCCGGCGATGGCCCACATCGGCCTCACGCCCCAAGCGGTGCACGGCCTCGGCGGCTACAAGGTGCAGGGGCGAGGCGAAGCCGCCCAGAAGGTGCTGGAACAGGCAGTGCAGCTCGAGAAGGCCGGGGCGTTCGCGATCGTGCTGGAAGCGATGCCCGCCGAGCTCGGCGCCGAGATCACCCATGCGCTGCAGATCCCGACGATCGGCATCGGCGCGGGCAGCGGCACCGACGCCCAGGTGCTCGTGATCAACGATCTGCTCGGGCTGACGGAGCACCCGCCGAAGCTCGCGAAGGCCTACGCCGACCTCCGAGGTGCGATCACCGACGCTGTGACGAACTTCGTCTCCGACGTTGAAGCCGGCACGTTCCCCGACGAGGACCACTCGTACTCGTAGGGGGCTCCGTCGGACCTGGGTTCGGCGGTCACCGCCGCCCCGCCGCCGACGTATCCACCGGCCTGATCCACCGATGCTCACGCTCCGAGCCCACGATGATGCGCGCAGGCGGATGCTGAGCGCCGATCCGTCGTCGTCCTCGGTGCTCTGGAGCTCGCCCCTCCGCGCTGTCGGCCCATCGGGCGCTGGAAGGACGGCCGACGGCGCGGGCCTTATGTCCCACCTACACTCCCCCCGTGAGCGCTGAGCAGGGCGACGACGCGCGGAAGCGGGCCGAGCTGGTTTCGATGGTCTCGCACGAGCTGCGGGGACCGATCTCCACGATCAAAGGACTCGCCGTCACGACGCGCACCTACTACGACCAGCTTCCCGACGAGGAGAAACGGGAGTTCCTGGAGCTGATCGAGCAGGAATCCGATCGCATGCTCGAGATCGTGAAGCAGGCATCGCTCGCGATGAAGCTCTCAGCGGGCGTGCTGCAGCTCCAGACGGGCCCGGCCGACCTCGCGGCGATCGTGCGGGAGGGCGTGGGTGCCGCGGGGCTCGGCGACGACCGGCGGGTGGACCTCGCCCTCGACGACGTTACGACGGAAGGCGACCGTACCCAGCTCGTCGAGGTCGTTCGCCAGGTGGTACAGAACGCCGGCGAGTACTCGCCGTCAGACGAACCGATCACCATCACGCTCGAGCCCGAGGGCGACGATGCCGTCCTCACGGTGGCTGATCGTGGCCCCGGCATCCCCGAGGACAGGCGCGAGCACGTGTTCACGACGTTCCCGCACTGGCGCCCAGCCGGCTACGAGGAGGTGCAGGGAACCGGCCTGGGGCTGTTCATCTCCAAGGGCCTCGTGGCCGAACACGGGGGGGAGATATCCATCGAGGACGGGCCGGGCGGCGGTACGATGCTCCGCATCCGGCTGCCGCGGGAAGGAACCGAACGTGGGTGAGGGCGACACGGTCACGCTGCTGATCTGCGACGACCACAAGATCCTCACCGATGCCCTCGCGACCGTCGTCGGACTCGACGACACCCTCGAGATGGTCGCCGATCCGGTGCACGACGCCGAGCGTGCGATCGAGGTCTGCAGCGAGCAGCTCCCCGACGTGGTGCTGATGGACATCGTGTTCAAGGGCGGCGGGCAGAGCGGCATTGACGCGACCCGCAGGATCAAGGAGGTCTCGCCGAGCACCAAGGTCGTGATCATGACCGCGCACGACGACGACCGCCTGCTCGTGGAGGCGGTCGAGGCCGGCGCATCGGGGTTCCTCAGCAAGGACGAGGCCGCGCAGGAGTTGCTGTCGGCTGCGAAGGCGGCCGCGGACGGCGAGGTGTTGATCGATCCGGCTACGCTGACGCGGCTGCTCGCACAGGTCGCACGCGAGCGCGAGATCCAACGGGAAGCCACGATGCTGCTCGACGACCTCACGGAGCGCGAGCGCGAGATCCTGCAACTGCTCGCCGAGGGCATGCGCAACGACGACATCGCGGCGAAGCTCTACATCAGCCCCCAGACCGTGCAGACGCACGTGCGGAACATCCTCGGGAAGCTGCGCGTGCACTCGAAGCTCGAGGCCGTGGCCTTCGCCGTGAAGCACGGCGCGATCACCGTCTGAGGCTCTCGCGTTTCACGTGCGCCTGCGGCGGCCCCTACCCGGAGCTCGGTACCCAGGATTACCGGGGCACGAGCATGTAGCGCCCCAGGCATCGACGCCGAAGAGATGGACAGACAGGGCGAGCCACCACCCCCTCGGTGGCCCGCCAACGACGAAGGGCCCGAGTCCACCCCTCCCGGACTCGGGCCCTTTTCCATGGGATGGGGAGTGTGTAGCTGCGTTCTCCACCCCAGTGGGAACGACGCGGCGCTGATCGCGGCACCGTCCGAACGGTCCCCTCAGCGCGGTGGGAAGGCGTGTCGGCGGAGCTTCCCGCCGGTCGTCCTCGGCAGCTCGTGCATCAGCACCAGTTCTCGCGGGACCTTGTGTCGGGCGATCGTCTCGCTCGCGTGATCCCGGAGCTCGTCCAGCGACGGAGGGTCGTCGATCGTGCGAGGGACGACGAAGGCGACCACCTGCTGACCCCACTCCGGGTGCGGACGCCCGGCCACACCGACCTCGGCGACCTTCGGGTGGCTCGCGAGGGCGCGTTCGACCTCGGCCGGCCAGACCGTCTCCGCGCCCGTGCGGATCGCTTCGTCGAGCCTGCCCGCGACGTGCAGGCGGCCGTCGGCGTCGATCGCACCGGCGTCGCCGGTCCGCAACCACCCTCGCACGTCGAACGCCGCGCCGGTGGCCGCGGCGTCGTGCCGATAGCCCCGCATCAGGGTCGGCCCCCGGACCTCGATCCGCCCGCCGTCCCCGATCCGGACCTCGGTGCCTGCGAACGGCACACCGTCGTAAACCACGCCGCCACTCGTCTCGGTGAGCCCGTAGGTCTCCACGATGCGCGCGCCGAGCGCCTCGGTGCGGTCGCGGAGTTCGGGGTCGAGCCCCCCTCCGCCGACCAGGATCGCGCCGAACCGTCCCAGGTCTGCGCCGGTCCGAACGAGCCTCGCCAACATCGCGGGAACCAGCGAGACCGAGGCGCCCGGAGGCGCCGCTCCCGCGAGCCGTTCAGCATCGAACCGCTCGTGCACCGTGACCGGCACCCCTGCGACCTCGCTTCGCAACAGCACGAGCAGTCCGCCGACGTGGGCAGGGGTGAGGCAGCTCACGAGCGGCCCGGAGACGTCGTACCCGGCCGCCTCGAGCGCAGCGCGGGAGCCACCGAGCCCCGCGATCACCGCATCGCGTGAGAGCTCGACGAGGCGGGGCTCACCCCCCGTGCCCGAGGTCGCCATCACGCACGCGGTCTCTTCGTCGACCGCGCTGGCCCCTGCGAAGACGGTGAGGCTCCCGCCGCTGCCCATCACCGCCGCGGGCCGGGCGAGGTCGAGCAGCCGTCGGCGCTCGGGCTCGGCCAGCCGCTCGTCCAGCGGCAGGAAGCAGACGCGCTCGGACCAGAGACGATGGAGCAGCGGCACCCACGCCGGGCCGGCCGGTACGTCGACCGCGAGCAGCTCACCGGGCGCCACACCGAACTCGCTCCTCATGCTCGCGGAGCCTACCGGTGCGTCAGTGCTTGATGACGAAGTCGACCCCGGCGACCTGTCGGTACACGTCGGTGAGTAGGTAGTAGGCGGTGTAACGCCCCGGGGGCAAGAGCACATCGAACGTCACCGAGCCCTCCACCGCCGCTCCCGTATAGCGATACTCGAGGTAGTAGTCGACGAGAGGATCGCCGCCCCGAGCGTAGAGACCGATCCAATCGAACCGGTTCCCCGGCGCCTGTGTGAACCCGATCTCGATCGGCTCGCCGATCCCGTGGCGCCATCGCGTGTCGAGGATCGGAGGTGCGTCTGGTTCGCGGACCCAGAACGGCGCACGTGCGAGTTCCACGCCGGCGCCGTCGATCAGCACCACGTCGTAGGGGCCGGCGGCGAGCGTGCCGGTGGCGAAGGTCGACGTGCCGTCGTTGGCCGCGCCGGGTGGAGTGCCTTGCGAGTCGATCACATCGACGATCGGATCGCCGGCGCGCGGCACGATGCGGATGCGCTCGCCGTCGCCGCCAGGCGCGTGGTAGGTCACGTCGACCGCCTCACCGACCTCGACCAGCTGCGGAGCCGGCGACACCATCACCGGCGGCGTCCCCGGCGTGACGTCGAACGTCGAGACCACCGCGCGATGATCCGACCCCCACGGGCGCACGGAGATGCCCACGCCCGGGCCATGGCGTTCACCCACGAGGTCGCTCCTGACCGCGGTGGCCGGGCCGGCAGACCAGATCTGGTCGATGCGGTCGTGCGGGGCGTCGCGACGGGGGTTCCAGCTCGAGTCCGACCGAGGACGCCCGGCGGGCCAGGTGAGGCCCTGGTCCGTGGCGGGATCCGGGTGCACCACCCTCCACGCGTCGACGAAGCCATTCCTCGCGAGGAACCGCGTGACCGGCCATGCCACCGGGAAGCGGATCTGCGGCCGGAGGTCGACGGTCGCCTCGATCCAGTCCTCGTGCGATGGCGAGTTCAGGTCGCCGACGACGAACGTCGGGATGCCTGCCTCGGGCAGCCCATCCATGGCGTTCACGAACGGCCGCACCGCGGGAAGACGACCGCTGCGCTCCTCACGCAGGACCGCGATGCGGCTCCATCCGTCCAACAAGCGGCGGGGCCCGTAGTCGCTCGAGGGCAGGTGCACGTTGGCGACGGCCACGACGTGGCCTGGTGCGAGTTGCACGAACGCGTAGCGGCCATCCGAGCCCGGCGCATCGACGATCGGGTACCGCGACACAAGGTCGAGACGGCGGCTCACGAAGTCATAGCCGGTGAGACGCCCCAACCGCGCGGTCTTGCCGTAGACCTCGTTGAAGGCCACCACGTCCGCATCGGCGCGTCTCACGGCGGTAAGGATCGACTCGAGGGAGACCACGGTGCCGCCGTACTCGATGTTGAAGGTCAGGATCCTGAGCGAGGTGGGCGCGACGACCCCCGCCGGTTCGTCGCCACCATGACCGACAGCGGGCACGGACGCGATCGCGATCGCGACGAGCGCGACGCAGATCGAGCTGAGCCTCACTCCACGTCCGATCACGGGGCGCAACGTAGCATCGGCGCCGGTTCGTCGGATAGCCTCGCGGTTGGGCTAGCCTTGCTCAACGATACGAGCCACGACTCTCGGAGTGAACGGTCATATGGACGACAACGCCTCCCGGCCCTCCGGCCGTGAGCGGACGATCGGGCCCGCCGCCGACTGGTCACCGTCGGGCGAGTGGAGCGATATCCGCTACGACAGCGCCGAAGGCATCGCGAAGATCACGATCGACCGTCCCGAGATGCGCAATGCCTTCCGCCCGAAGACCACCGCCGAGCTGATCCGCGCGTTCGACCTCGCTCGGGACGACCCCTCGATCGGGGCCGTGATCCTCACGGGCCAGGGATCGGCGGCCTTCTGTGCCGGAGGCGACCAGAAGATCCGGGGAGACGACGGCTACATCGACGAGCAAGGCATCGGCAGGCTCAACGTGCTCGACCTGCAGATCCAGATCCGGCGGCTGCCCAAGCCCGTGGTCGCGATGGTGGCGGGCTACGCGATCGGCGGCGGTCACGTGCTGCACCTCTGCTGCGACCTCACGATCGCCGGCGATAACGCGCGGTTCGGCCAGACCGGCCCGAAGGTCGGCTCGTTCGACGGTGGCTACGGCATCAACTTGCTCGCGCGTCAGATCGGCGAGAAGCGCGCGAAGGAGGTCTGGTTCCTCTGCCGCCAGTACGACGCCGAGACCGCCCTCGCGTGGGGGCTCGTGAACGAGGTCGTGCCGGTCGAGGAGCTCGAGCGGACGACCGTCGAGTGGTGCCGGGAGATGCTGGCGTTCTCGCCGCTCGCCCTGCGCCTGCTGAAGGCGGGTTCCAACGCCGGCACCGACGGGCTCGCCGGCGTGCAGCAACTCGCAGGCGACGCGACCCTCCTGTACTACATGAGCGAGGAGGCGCAGGAAGGCCGCGATGCGTTCCAGCAGAAGCGAGCACCGGACTTCTCCCGGTTCCCCAAGCGCCCGTGACGACCACGCAACACCCGGGCGGACTCGCTGTTTGGTGGCACGGCGCCCGCCCCCGCACGCTGGGCGCCGGCCTCGTCCCCGTGGTGCTCGGTACCGCCGCGGCCGGCGAGCTGATCTGGTGGCGGTTCGTGGCCGCGCTGCTGGTCGGCGCCGGGTTGCAGATCGGCGTGAACTACGCGAACGACTACTTCGACGGGGTGAGCGGCGTCGACACGCACGAGCGGCTCGGCCCACCGCGGCTCACCGCGAGCGGCGCCGCAGCGCCGAGTGCCGTGCTCGTCGCCGCGCTCGTGGCGCTGGGCGTCGCGGCCGTGGCGGGCTTGGCGCTCGCGCTCGCGACCGAGCCTCTGCTGATCCTCTTCGTGGGCGCGCTCGCGCTGATCGCGGCCGTGCTCTACAGCGGCGGTCCTCGGCCCTACGCTGGGCTGGGCCTCGGCGAGCTGATGGTCTTCCTGTTCTTCGGGCTGATGGCCACGTGCGGGAGCGCGTTCGTGATGGTCGAGACTGTGCCGTCCGAGGCGTGGTGGGGCGGAGCGGCCCTCGGGTTCCTCGCGGTCGCGATCCTCGTCGCGAACAACCTGCGCGACATCCCCACCGACGAGGCGAGCGGCAAGCGTACGCTCGCCGTCCGTATCGGCGATCCGGCGACGAGACGACTGTATCGGGCGACCGTAGTTGCGGCCTTCGCGACGATCGCCCTCGGGGTGATCGTCGGGATCGCTCTCGACGGCGCGGGCCTTCCGCAGTGGGCGCTCGTGGGCCTCATCGCGTGGGTGCTCGCGATCCGTCCGATGGAGGTGGTCGGATCCGCGGCGGGGCGCGACCTGATCCCGGTGCTCACGGGTACGGCGACCACGCACGCTGCGTGCGGCCTGCTCACCGCCATCGGCCTCGTGCTGGGGACGATCGACCAGTCGACGACCGACGCCGTGCCGGCAGCCGCCGCGCTCTGGGTAGGGATGTAGATGGACGTCGCCGACCTCAACCTCGCATGCGCCTGGGCCTTGGTCGACGGGCTCGTGGGCGGCGGTGTGCGGCACGCGTGCATCTCCCCCGGCTCCCGCTCGACGCCGCTCGCCCTCGCGCTCGCTCGTCACCCCACGGTCGATGTGCACGTGCACCTCGACGAGCGCTCGAGCGCGTTCTTCGCGGCGGGGCTGGCGCGCGCAACCGGCACCCCGGTGGCGGTCGCATGCACGAGCGGCACCGCGGCCGCGGAGTTCCTTCCAGCCGTGGTCGAGGCGTCCCAGTCACGGCTCCCCTTGATCCTCTTGACGGCCGACCGCCCGCCCCGGTTGCGCGGTACCGGCGCGAACCAGACGATCGATCAGGTCGGCCTCTACGCCGGGAACGTCCGCGATGATCTCGACCTGCCCGTTCCCGAGGCGGCCGGGCAGGAAGCGTGGTGGCGCCAGGCCGCCCGAGAGGCTCTCGAGGCCGCCTCCGGCGACCCGGTCGGACCCGTGCACGTGAACTGCCCGTTCGAGGAACCGCTGAGTCCATCGCTCGACGTCGCGCTCCCCGATCCGACCGGCGAGGCGCTCGAACTGCCGAGCCGACCGGCCGCCGACCTCACGGTCGAGGAAGCCGACCGCCTGGCCGGACTCGTCTCGGGGGCGCGAGGCGCGGTCGTGATCGGAGGATGGCCAGGCGCCGCCTCGGCCAGCGCGAGCTTCTGGCACGAGGTGCTCGGCTGGCCGGTGCTCGCAGAGCCGACCTCGGGTGCGCGCCTACCGAAGCACGCCCTCACGGCGGGTCAGTCCCTGATCGGTGATATGGGCTGGGCCCGGACCCACGGCCCCGAGATCGTGATCCAGCTCGGGGCGATGCCCACGACGCGCGCGACCCAGGCGTTCGTGGCTTCAGCCGATCGCCTGATCGTCGCGGACCGCTGGCACCTCGACCCCGACGCCGAGCGACTCGCGACATGGCGCCTCGCGGTCGATCCCGATGCGCTCACCACAGCGCTCCACGACCGCCCCGTGGAGCAGCTCGGCGTCGGCATCGCCATCACCGGGGGCCACTCGGCCGAGGAGCTCGACGACCTATGGGCCCGTCGGCTCATGCCACCGCCGAACGGATGGAGCGAGGCATGGCGCGTGGCCGACAAGAAGGCCCGCGAGGCACTCGACGGATACCTCGACGGCCTCGACGAACCGTTCGAGCCGCGCATCGCGCGAGACGTGGCGGCCTGGGTCCCCACCGGGGGCACGCTCTTCGTCGGCAACTCGAACCCGATCCGCGACCTCGACCTCGCGATGTCGCCCCGATCGGGGCTGCGTGTGCTCGCGAATCGCGGGGCGAGCGGCATCGACGGACTCGTATCGACGGCGCTCGGTGTCGCGGCCGGGAGCCAGGGTCCGACGGTCGCGCTCCTGGGCGACCTCACGTTCCTGTACGACCTCGGCGCGCTCTCGTGGAACGCTCGTCGCGGCCAGGACATCACGTTCGTGGTCGTGAGCAACGGCGGCGGCGAGATCTTCTCGATGCTCCCGCAGCGAGACCTGCCCGAGCACCGGGATCTGTTCGTGACGCCCCACGAGGCCGACGTCGGGGGGCTGACAACGGCGGCCGGAGCCGCCCACCGGCTGGTCGAACGCGCCACGGATCTCGAGCCATCGCTCGAATCCGCAAGTCGGGACGGCGGGTTGCAGATCATCGAGGCCGTCGTCGACCCCGAACGCTCCGTCGTGTGGCGCTCCGAGCTGCGCGAGGCGATCGCGTCGGCGCTGCGCTGACCCGCGACATCGGTCGCGCCCAGAGCGGTTCACGCCCTACGATGCGCGGGTCCCGCTTCCACCGGCCCACCCATTCGGAGGCCCCCGTGTCGCACCGTACGTCTCGAACGATCGACGTCATCCTCGTGCTCTGGCTCCTGCTGTGGTGCGCGATCGGCTACACCCTCGGTCGGACGGTGAACGAGCTGAGCGGGCTCAGCGACGGCGTGATCGGCGCCGGGGAGGGCGTCTCCGACGCGGCCGGAGCGCTCGGCGACTTCGCGGACGTGCCCCTGATCGGCGGCGGCATCGACGCGATCGCCGACCGTATCGACGCGATCGGGCAGGGCACGGTGCAGAAAGGCGAGGCGAGCAAGGACGCGATCTTCAACATCTCGCTCCTGATCGGGCTCGTCATCGCGCTGGGCCCGACGGTCCCTCTCCTCGCCGTGTGGCTCGTGATCCGTGCCCCGCTCGCACGCGAGCGTCGGCGTATCGGCAAGGCGCTGGACGTCGGCGACCCCGGGCTCGATGGATACCTCGCGCTGCGCGCCGCGACCCGGTTCCCGTACTCACGGATCGCGGGGATCACGACCGATCCCTGGGGCGATCTGCAGGCGGGCCGGCACTCGGCGCTCGCGTCGATGGAGCTCACACGGCTCGGCCTCACGCGCCGGGCGGCGCGGGCGAGCCTGCCGCCGGGATGAGTCGTGGCGTCGTGCACGCGGACTTCCATACCGAGGTCAGCCCCAGCGCAGCGAGTCGAGGAACGCGCGGAACTTGCGATCGGTCTCCTCGAGCTCGCTCGCCGGATCCGACCCCCCCACGATGCCGGCGCCGGCGTAGAGCGTGGCTCGCGCGCCGTCGAGTTCGGCGCAGCGGAGCGCGATCGCCCAGTCGCCGTCACCTCGAACGTCCACCCACCCCACCGGCCCCGCGTAGGCCCCGCGGTCGAAGCCTTCCGACCGATCGATGCATGACCGGGCAGCCGTCTCGGGCGTGCCGCATACGGCAGGGGTCGGATGCAGTTCGGCGACGAGGTCGAGCGCGGTCACCGACCGGTCACGGAGCGTCCCTTCGAACCGCGTCGCCAGGTGCCACACGTTGGCGGTGGGCTCGAGCACGGGCTCGGCGTCGAAGGTGAGGTCGTCGCAGAAGCCTCCGAGCACGTCGGCGACCGCGGCGACGACGATCGCGTGCTCCTCCCGGTCCTTCGCCGACGCCGCGAGCGCCTCGGCGTTCGCGAGGTCCTCGTCGGGGTCGCCTGAGCGGGGAGCCGTTCCCGCCAACGGCATCGAGCGCACACGATCTCCTCGACGAGAGACCAGCAGCTCCGGGCTCGCGCCGACCAGGGGACGGAGGCGGATCGACGATCCTTCGCGCGACTGAGCAGGGACGTCCGTGTTGGTGCCAGCGACGGAAGACGGAGGTCCTTGCCGTGTCGGCGCGGCGAAGGTGTAGCAGTGAGGCTCGACCGCGCGGAGACGATGCAGCAACCGCCGGGCATCGAGCGCCCGGCCGGCGTCGACGCACAGGGTTCGCGCGAGCACCACCTTCTCGAGTGCGCCCGCATCGATCAGATCCACGGCGGAACGCACGGCCTCGGCGTAGACCGGACCCGGCGGCTCCTCGCTCAGCTGCACGGGCCGGAACGCCTCGTGCGGAAGCTCGCCGATCACCCGCTCCGGCCGGAACGCGGGTGCCTGGTCGCCATCGCCCGCGAGGTCGAGCAGCCACGTTTCCCCGTCGTCCGTGCGGATCACCGTGCGCCGGGGTATCCACAAGGACGCTGGAGTTGCCGCGAACGGCAGCGCTCCGACCGCGAGGGGCGTGACACCGTGGACGTCGCCGACCTCCCGCAAGGCCACCGCGACCGCTCGAGCCAACGCCGATACGTCCGATGCGGGGCCGATCTCGAGCGCGCCGTCGAGCGAGGCGGTCGCGACACCGAGGCCCTTCCGCTCGAAGTAGAAGCCGTCCGGCGACGCGTATGCCGCCAGCAGGTCGAACGCGGCGCCCAGCGGCTTCGCGTACACCGACCCGCTCACGACCGGGTGCCCACGAAGAGCTGCGTGAGCCCGCCCGAGAGCTGTCGCCGCTGCACATCCGGGAAGCCGGCCTCACGCAGCATCGAGAGCATCTCCGCCGCCGGCGGCAGGTAGGCCATCGACTTCGGCAGGTACGAGTAGGCGGTCTTGTTCGAGAGCGTGCCGCCGATCATCGGCACGACCCGGTTGAAGTAGAGGCCGTGGCCCGCACGCACGACGCGATTGTCTGGCTCGCTCGCGTCGAGCAGCACGATGCGTCCGCCCGGTCGCACGATGCGTCCGAGCTCCCGGAAGAACCCCCCGAGCGATACCACGTTGCGCAGGGCGAACCCGCAGGTGACGGCGTCCACCCCCCGATCGGCGATCGGCAGCTGCAGGACGTCGGCCTCCACGAGCGGTGCGTCGGTGCGAGCGTTCACGAGCATGCCGTGGGAGAAGTCGAACCCGACCGCCCGGTACCCGCGGCGTTCCAGCTCACGACAGAGGTCGCCGGTGCCGCATGCGAGGTCCGCCACGAACGACCGGCCGGGAAGCCGCAGCGCCGCGACGGCCGTGCGCCGCCACCCGACGTCCATGCCGAACGTCATCACCCTGTTCACGAGGTCGTACCGTGGCGAGATCGAGTCGAACAGCCGTCGGACTGCGCGGCGCTTCTCCTCCCCCTGCGGCAGCGGCGCGGTCACGGACGCCCCTCGATCGTGGCCGGCTCCTCGATCTGGGCCTCCGCGGTCTCGAGCAGGACGCGGCGGAAGTGGTGCGACACGAGCGTCGTCACCGCCGGCAGCAGCTCGCGGAAGGCTTCGACCATCTGCTCGGCCGCCCGCTCGTCGTCGCCGGCCGTGTCGCGGATCGGCTTGCGGACGTGCTCATCGAACAGGGCCACGGCACGAACGGCCAGACCTCGCATCGCCGCGTCGGCGTCGCGGGCGAGCCCCAGCAGGTCGGGCAGCGGCAAGCCGAACTCGAGCAGACGCAGCGCCGTGCGTACGACCTCGATGTCGGCCGTGGTGTATCGGTCCTCACCGTCGACTCGGCGGCCGAGCCGGATGCCCTCGCGCTCGACCGCCTGGACCAAGGACGCGGGCACGCCGCTCGCCGCAGAGAACTCCTCGAGGGTGAGCGAACCGTCCGCCTCGGTGTCGGCGTTCACGGTGGGATCGCCCGCCTCCCCGAGGGCCGACGACACGGCCGCCGCGAGGTCTGCGTCGGCGGGACCCAGCTCGCCGGAGACCACCCGTCGGATCGCGGCGAGCGTGAGCCCCTTGCGTTGCAGCGAGCGGATCTGGGCGATGCGCTCCACGTGCTCGGGGCCGTACCAAGCCACCCGCCCTTCCCGCTCGGGGGCGGCGAGCAGCCCGCGCGATTGGTAGTAGCGGACGGTGTCGACCGACACCTCGCAGGTCGCGGCCAGCTGTTCCACGCGATACCTCACGACCGGACACTCTACGAGTCGGCACTCCGACGGTCATCCGTCGTGGTCGGGCTACGATGCGGCGCGATGAGCCACGCGCGCGCGACGGTCAGCCTCGGCCTGGTCCTCGCGTGCGTGGTGGGCACGATGGCGCTCGGCGCCGTGACCAAGGCTCCATGCGCCTCGGGCGATTGGGGCGACCTGCGCCAGTATCGACGGCTCTGCTACACCGACGTCGTGCCGCTCCTCGACACCGAGCAGTTGCGGGGCTCACGCCTGCCCTTCCTCGATGCGTGCGAGCCGGTCGAGGGTCGCAACTGCGACGAGTACCCCGTGCTCACGATGTACGTGATGCGGCTTGCGTCGTGGATCTCCGGCGACGACTACGCCCCCTTCTACTGGGTCAATGCCCTTCTGCTGACCGGCTTGGCCGTGGCGATCGCCGTGATGCTGTACGTCGCGAACGGATCGCGCGCGCTCTACTTCGCGCTCGCACCCACCCTGTTCGTGTACGGAACGGTGAACTGGGACCTCGTCGCCGTGGCGCTCGGGACCGCCGGGCTGCTCACCTTCTTCCGGAGGCGTGATCGCGCGGCCGGTGTCGCCCTCGGACTCGGCGCCGCCACGAAGCTCTACCCCGCCATGCTCGTGGTGCCACTCATCGTGCAGCGGATCCGCGAACGGCGCCCCGACGGCGCGATCGTACTCGCATGGACGACCGCGGGGGCCTGGCTCCTCGTCAACCTTCCGTTCGCGGCGATCGCACCCACGGCATGGCTGACCTTCTTCCGGTTCAACGGCGAGCGGGCAGCGGACTTCGACAGCCTCTGGTACATCGCCTGCCGCCATCTGGAGCTATGTCCGTCCACGCGGGCGATCAACGTCGGATCGTTCGCGATCTTCCTGGCGTCGGCCGCAGCCGTGTGGGCGATCAAGGCCCGTCGCCACCCCGACTTTCCTCGCTGGACCCTCGGTCTGCCGGTGCTCGTGGCGTTCCTGTTGTCGAACAAGGTGTACTCGCCGCAATACGGTCTCTGGCTGCTCCCCTGGTTCGCCCTGGTGCTCCCGCGGCTGTGGCTCTTCCTGGCGTTCTCGCTCACCGACGTCGCGGTGTTCGTGACGCGCTTCACGTGGTTCGGTCGGCTCCAGGGCGCGCCCGGCTCGTCCCAGGCGCTGTTCGAGGTGATGGTGATGCTGCGGGCGGTGGTGCTGGTGTGGTGCGTCCTGGCGTGGATCCTCCGCGAGCACGAGCCGATCGAACTCGAGCGCCGCCGGCGAGCCGGCCCTCCGGCCCTCGAGGTCGAGGCGGTGTCGGCGTGAGCGAGGGCGAGGCGGTGTCGGCGTGAGCGAGCCCGCGTCGGAGAGGTCGGAGGAGTCTGCCGCTCTGACGGCGGGACCCCACGACGGAGCACCCGTGAGGCTGCGCGACGGGCTGAGGTATTCGCTCTTCGTGTTCCTGGGTGTGCGCATCGGCTTCTCGGTGCTCGGACTCGTGGCCGTCGGCCTGATCGTGCCGCGGCAGGGTCCGCCGGCCGTCGCGGGCTGGCCCATCGCGCCGGTGAGCTACGGGTGGGAGGCCCTCGTCACCGCGGCCGAACGACAGGATGCCGCGTGGTTCCTCGCGATCGCGTCGCGCGGCTATGACGTCGCCGACGGCAGCGCGGCGTTCTTCCCCGTCTACCCCCTCGCGATCCGGTTGATCGCGTGGCTGCCGGGTATCGGCCCGCTCGGCGCCGCCCTGCTCGTGTCGAACGCCTGCTTCGCCGGCGCCCTCGTGATGCTGCACGGGCTCACGCGACTCGAAGGCATGTCGCACGAGGCGGCGCGGCTCACGGTGCTGCTCGTCGCGATCTTCCCGTCGGCCTTCTTCTTCCTGGCGCCCTATACGGAAGGCCCGTTCCTGCTGGCGTCGATCTCGTCGTTCTGGTTCGCGCGACGCGATCGATGGTGGCTCGCGGCGCTCGCGGGGGCGCTCGCGGCGGGCACCCGCAGCGTCGGGGTGCTCCTCGTGGTCGCGCTCGGCGTGGAAGCCGTGCTGCAGCATCGACGCCTCGGACGCCCGATCGCGCCCCGCCTCGTGGCGACGCTCGCCGTCGGTCTCGGCCCCCTGCTCTACCTGGCTTGGTGGCGCGCGCAGCACGGCGACGCGACCGTGCCGTGGACGGCACAGCGGAACTGGCTGCGCGAGGCGCGATGGCCGTGGACGACCCTCGCCGAAGGCGTCGGCGATGCCTGGCGCCTGGGTGGCTACTGGCTCGTCGACGCACTCGTGGTCGGCGTGATCGTGTTGGCCGTGATCGCCGGGCTCCGGTGGCTCCGTCCCACGTACTCGGTCTACGCGGTCGCGAGCCTCACACTCCCCCTCGTGTACGCCTGGCCGACGCGTCCGCTGCTGTCGATGCCACGGTTCGTCGCCGTGATCTTCCCGGCGTTCTGGGTGCTGGCGCGCGCGGTGGAGCGCGGCCGCGTCCCGCACGCCGCGATCGTCGCGGCGTTCGCCGGCGGATACGCGATCCTGGGCGCGCTGTTCGTGACGTGGTGGGACGTGTTCTGATCCATCGACCTCCCCCGATGACGCGGTTCGCATCGATGCACCGCTCGAACGATTAGGATGGTCCGAACTCGGGGGGCCCTCAGGAGGGAACGTGACGATCAAGGTTGCGATCGCGGACGACCACTCGCTGGTGCGCCAGGGCCTGCGTCGGTACCTCGATATGGCCGACGGCATCGAGGTGGTCGGCGAGGCCGCAGACGGCAAGGAGCTGCTCGACCTGATCGGCACCGAGACCCCGGACATCGCGCTGATCGACATCCGCATGCCGGAGATGGACGGCCTCGAGGCCGCCCGTGAGATCCGCGACCGCTGGCCCGATGTCGGCGTGATCATGCTGACCGCATACGACGACCGTCAATTCGTCGTGGAAGCCGTGCGCTCGGGCGCCCGAGGCTACGTGCTGAAGGCCCGAGACGCAGAGCATCTGATCCAGACTGTCCGGCTGGTCGCCGGCGGCAACATGGTGATCGATCCGCAGCTGGTGGTCGCCCTCGCCGAGGAGCTCTCTACCGCCAAGGAACGAGACCGCAAGGCCGAGACCCTGACCGCCCGCGAGATCGAGGTCCTGCAGCTCCTGGCGTTCGGACACACGAACCGAGACATCGCCGAGCGGCTCTACATCTCGCCCGACACGGTCAAGACCCACCTCGAGCACATCTTCGAGAAGCTCGGAGCCTCCGACCGCACGGCCGCGGTCGCCGAGGCCTTGCGCCGCCGTCTCATCGAGTAGGCGACGAGACTCCCGGCCGCCGCCCGTCCCCTCGACGGGCTAGTCCGTCCGGTCGCCAACGACCCCCGGTCGGGTGATGGAGTCGGGTGTCCCCACCAGGCATCATTGACTTCACATGAGCGACGTCGCCGCACGCCCGCGTGCACGCACAGCCACGGGCCTGTTCCTCGGCGCCGCCGCGGTGGCCGCCGTCGTGACCTACATGGCGTTCCCCAGCGGCTCCAGGGAGCAAGGCCTTGCCGCCCAGGTCATGGTGGCCGGTTCCTGCCTGCTGTCCGGCGGCCTCATCCTTCGGGCGGTCGGGAAGGGCGAGGCGTGGCGTGGCACGGTTCACCTCGCCTACGCCCTGTTCATGCTCGGGGCGGTCAACGCGGTGTTCCTCGTCGTCGAGGTGAACGCCGGCGGCACGTACGAGCCACGTGCCACCGACCTGGCGTTCGCGCTGTTCCTCGTGCCGCTGGTGCAGTTGGCGCGTGCGGAGTTCCACGACCACTTCGACGACCGAGACGGCATCGAGATCGGCACCGACGTGTTCCTGATCACGGCATCGGTGACGGCGCTGATGTACGTGGTCGTCCGCCCCTACGAGGCATCGCCTCAGGCGTCGATCACGGCCGCGGTCTTCAGCGCGGTCGCCGCCTTCCAGGTCGCCGCCTTCGGCGCCCTCACGTTGTGGGCCCCCTCACGCCGGCATCTCGTGCTCTTCGGCATCTTCGCGGTCACGGCGGCCGCCACCGCGACGTTCGGGTGGCATTGGACCCGTGGCTCCTTCGACAGTCCGATCGCCACGATCGAGCTTCCGTTCATGCTCTGCCCGCTCGCATTCGCGGCATGGACCGTGTACACGGGCATCCCCGACCCGCAGACGGCGTCGACCCCGCCGCGGCGCTGGGCGCGACCGGTGCTCACGAGCCTCTCGGTGGTCACGGCCTGCGCGGCGCTCGCCGTGGTGGCGATCTTCGACGAGGAGCGCGGCATCGACGGCGCCCAGTCGATCGCGATCATCCTGCTGCTCGGCCTCGGTATCGCGGCTCGCATCCTGTCGAACCAGACCGCGAGTACGATCGCGCATCGCCAGACGCGAGAGGCGCTCGAGGAGCGGGAGCGCGCTCTCGCCGAGACCGACCAGGCGCTCGAACGCGTCCGTGAGGCGAACGAGACGCTCCGCCAGTCCGAGGAACACCTCCGACTGGTCTTCGAGACCGCCGAGGATGGGATCGTCGAGCTCGACGAGCGCGGCGTGGTGTTGCGGGCGAACGAGGCGTTCGCCGAGATGATCGCCCTCCCGCGCGAGTCGATCGAGGATCAGCCGTGGACGGCCGTGGCCTCGGTCGTCGTCGGGGCCGACGAGGCCTTCGCCGGCCTGCGGGCCGGCGGGCAGTCGCAGATCACGCGACCCGGCGGACAGGTCCTGCACCTCGAGTCGCGCACGTCCGCCGTGCCCACGACGCCGCCGCGGACGCTGCTGCTCGTTCGTGACGTGACCGCGGCTCGAGTCGCCGACCAGACGATCCGGTCGTTGTTCCAGTTCCTGCAGGACCGCGACGAGGACCGGAGCCGGCTGATGCGCCGGACGAACGCCGCGATCGAGGCCGAGCGCAACCGCATCGCCCGCGACCTGCATGACGGGCCGGTGCAAGGGGTGTCGGCCGCGTCGCTCTCCCTCGAAGCCGCGCTGCTGATGATCCGGGCCGGCGACGTCGAGCAGGGCGTCGAGGTGCTCACGAAGATCCGCGAGGAGCTCGCCGGCGAGGCCGATGCTCTGCGTGGCCTGATGTCCGGGCTCCGGCCACCTGTGCTCGAGGAACGCGGGCTCCTCCCGGCGCTGCGCGAGACGCTCGTGCGGTTCGGCGCGGACCAGGGGGTCGACACCGAGTTCGCCGGTCGCGTCGACGTGGCGCTGCCCGAGGATCTCGAGACGCTGGCCTACCGGGTGGTCCAGGAGGCGCTGTCCAACGCCGCGAAGCATGCGGGGGCGACACAGGTCATGGTCATGGTGCAGGCCAACGACTCGCAGCTCCGGGTCGAGGTTGAGGACGATGGACAGGGGTTCGACGCCGGGCTCGCGCGGGACTTCTTGCGGGAGGGACGGGTCGGTCTCGCCTCGATGCGGGAGCGCGTCGAGCTCGCGAGCGGATCGTTCGTGGTCCGGTCCTCACCCGGGCGCGGCACGTCGATCGTCGCCACGTTGCCGCTCGATGAGCTGCCGTCGCGCCGCGGCGCCACGCTGCACGAGGCGTCGTAACCTACCCGCCCGGCGGGGACTCGCTCGGGGGCGGGGTCTCGCTCGGGGGCGGGGTCTCGCTGGGTTCGGGCGTCTCGCTGGGTTCGGGCGTCTCGCTGGGTTCGGGAGACGGCGACGGTGGCTGTGTGGGCGACGCGATCGGTGTCGGCGCCCCCTGGGTGCCCGTCAGGGAGAAGTCCGTCGAGAACGGCGTCGGCTCCCAGCCCCACTCCTGCGCGCCGTAGGCCATCGCCTCGAGCATGTAGTCGTGCCAGATGGCGGCAGGGATCGTGCCCCCGTAGACGGTCGGGACACCGGCGATGTTGATCAGGGGTCGCTGTTCGTCCGGATACCCGACCCACACACACGTCGAGAGCTGCACCGTGTACCCGCAGAACCAGGCGTCGACGTTGTCCTGGGCACTCCCCGTCTTGCCGGCGGCGGGCCACGGGTAGATCGATGCTGCGGAGCCCGTGCCGCCCTGGACCACGCCTTGCAGCGCGGAGGTGACCGCCCGGGGGACATCGGGCGTATCGAACCTCGGCTTGGGGCGTGAGGCGACCTTGCGATCGGCGGGCTCCCCGTTCGGCCGGTCGACCGCCAGGAGCGGGTTGGCACGGTGGTAGACGCCGTCGGCCGCGAGGGTCGCGTAGGCGTTCGTCATCTCGAGCGGATTGATCTGCACGCTCCCCAGCGTGATCGAGCAGACCGGCGGCAGGTCGGACACGATGCCGAGCGTGTGCGCCATCTCGACCACGTCGGCCGGCCCGCCGGCGAGGGCCGCCACGAGTTGTGCGTACACGGTGTTCACGGAGTTCACGGTGGCTCCGTACAGGTCGACCGTGCCGGCGGAGCTGTCACCGGCGTTCGTCGGGGTCCACAGACCATCGGGCCCCGAGCACTGTGGGTCCGTGATCGTCATCGTCGATGGGCCCGACCAGTACTGTCCTCGCAGTGCGAACCCCTGATCGAGCGCGGCCGCCAGGGTGAACGGCTTGAAGGCCGACCCGGCCTGTCGCCCGCATCCCTCACACGGGAGGGTCGCCAGGTTCAGCTTCGACGCGTCCCAGTCACGCCCTCCGACCATCGCGAGCACCTCGCCCGTCTCGTTGTCGATCGACACGAGGGCGGCGTCGGGGTTGTAGTTGGTGTCGGGGAGGTTCGCCTCGACCGCGTCCTCCGCCATCCGCTGCATCTTCAAGTCCAGCGTGGTCGTGATCTGCAGACCACCACCGTACACGCGGGCGCTGCCGTACTCCTCGAACAGTCCTGATCGTGTCCATTCGACGAAGTACTCGGAGCCGGCGGGGCTCGAGATCCGGGCGTCCTCATCCTTCTGCGACCGCGGGATGCCGCAACAGGGGAGCGACTTCAGCCGGGCCGCCTCGCCCTGGGGGATGTAGCCGTACTTGGCCATCTGATCGAGCGTGTAGTCGCGACGGAACTCGTTGTCGAACTTGCTCTTGATCGGGTCGTAGAGGCTCGGCGCGTGCAGCACCGCGGCGAGCACGGCGGCCTCGTTCACGGTGAGCTCGGAGGCAGCGTGGCCGAAGTATGTCTGGGCCGCCGCCTCCGCGCCGTAAGCGCCGTGGCCGAAGTAGACCGTGTTCAGGTACTTGGCCAGGATCTGGTCCTTCGAGAGTTCTTGCTCGACCTTGATCGCGAGCAACGCCTCGCGGATCTTCTCCTTGATCGTGCGGGGGGGCACGATGTACTCCTGGGTGCCGTTGGGGTGCTCGATGTACTCCCCGGCGTACACGTTCTTCACGAGCTGCTGGGTGATCGTCGAAGCACCCACGACGGTGTCGCGCTTCACGAGATCGGTCCACGCGGCGCTGACGATGCCCCGCACGTCGATGCCCGGATGGTCGTAGAAGCCGGCGTCCTCGGTCGCGAGCACGGCGTGCTCGAGATTGTCGGAGATCTGCTTCAACCCGACGATCTTGCGGTCGACGGCGCCGTGCAGGGAAGTGAGCTGTTCACCGTTGCGGTCATAGAGGTAGCTCGTACGGATCGGCGGAAGGGTCTCGGGCAGCTCGATGCGCGCATACGCCATGTAGAGCGAGCCGCCGAGTGCGACGACGACCAGCAACGGCACGAGGACGAACGCCCACCAGAACCGGCGGAAGAAGCCCTTCTTCCGCGAGCTGGGGGCGTGCTTGGGAACGTGCTTCGCCCCTTCGGGCCTCGTGGGGGTTGTGGTCGACACGACCTCTGATTGTATCGACCGGGTGGGCTCCCTCGGAGGCCCCAGGTGTGACGGACCGATGGAGATACGGTTGCACCGCAGGGGCCGAGGGCTGCTACCCGGCGGCGGTTCGTCGGGCGGTGAACGCCTCGCGCAGGTGGTTCCACTGGCAGTTCGTGCACACCTCGACGACGTAGCAGCTCGCACCGGGGTGCGCGGCCGTCATGCGAAGGCCGGTGTCGATCGACCAGACGCGTCCGTTCTGGTCGCGGAGCCCGTCACCGTAGACGTAGGCGAGCAACACCAGCTTCACCTTGCCGCACACCGGACAGTCGTGCTTGGTGGGCTCACCGACGTGCTTCGCCGCGCGCATCAGCTCGGGGTGGGCGTCGCAGATGTCGGTGAGACCGAGCACCCCGAGCTGCGCGTCACGCAGCAATGCTCGCTTGGCGAGCGTGAAGTCGATCACGCCGAGCTCGGACCGCCTGTTGCGGCCCAGCGGCGTGCGTCTCGGCCGGTTCCCCTGCTGCTTCGGCATGGTCGCGCAAGCATACTCCCGGTCCACGTCACGGCGGACCGGCCGGAAGTCCAATCCCCGGTAGCCTTGCGACGTGGGCCCGAAGGGCGCCTGCGGGAGGCGGAGCGGAGGATGAGCGTGACGCAGGGAACGACGATCAGGGTGAACGGTCGGGCGATCGTGACGGATGGCGTCGCTGGTCGACGCACCCGGCGAGATCCCGTCCGGGGGTCTCGAGATGGACGTCTTCTCGACCGCCGGCGGCGCCGTCACGACCGGGCTCTGGGAACGCGATCCCGACACGTGGTCGTTCGAGCGCCCCTACGACGAGGTCGCGCTGATCCTCGAGGGCGACGCCGACATCGTCACCGACGACGGGCGCACCCTCACGATCGGGCCTGGGGATGTGCTGGTCACGCCGAATGGATCGGCCGGCACGGGGGTGATCCGCGAGCGCATCGTGAAGTTCTGGGTGATCTACGACGGATAACCCGTACGGCAGACCACGCAGGGCTAGCAGTCGTGCGTGATCTCTAGCCGCTTGCGGTCCTTGGGGAGACGCTCGATCAGGGCGGGGAGCAATGGCGCAGGGGTAGCGGGGGGCGATGACTGGATTGCCGTTTCGTACCCTTCGCCCTCAAGGGCGCAGACAGGTTGCGCTCAAGCCCCCGGCGCGGGCAGGTCGAGCTCGAACCACACGACGTTGAGCCCACTCTCGCGACCGGCCCCCCAACGAGAGGCGGTCTCCGCCACGATCGCGAGGCCCCATCCTCTCGCCTCGTCCACAGGATTGGGACGGATCCGCCCCGAGCCGCCGTCGGCGACCACGACCCGAAGGACACCGGAATCGACGGATACCTCGAGGATGAGCGAGCCGACCGTGGCTGCCGGGTGTTGAACGCCGTTCGTCACGAGCTCGCTCGTCAAGAGCAGGGCATCCTCGAGCTGCAGCTTCGGGACACCAGCGGCCGTCACGGCGACCGCAGCGCGAGCGAGGGCTGGCGCCGCGTCGTCGCGTGGCAGCTCCTTGTGCAACGAGGCACGTCGCCAACCAGGATCCCGCATGCCCTGAGAGGCCTCTTCAACCCTTGTCAGCACGTCGGTCAGCCGGGTGGACTCCGACTCGCTGATCCGCCCGGAGGATTCCTCACGCCGGATCATCGACCGCTCCTGTTGGAAGAAGGTCCCGGACTGGCTACGCCCCTCCTCGTCCCAGGTGACGCCATCCTGAGCCAGCCGGTTCGAGACGTCGGCTGCGGACGTGGCCTCGTCCTCGTCGATGAGCTGTTCGGCGAGCAGCATCGCGGCCACCGACACGCCGAGCCAGCGAGAGATCAAGCGCCACCGATCCGGCGCGGGTTTGGCCGCCTCCATCTCCCAGAGGCGGTAGGCCGTCCGGGCCACGTCGAGCTCTCTGGCAGCCTGGGCCTGGCTGAGACCCAGTTCTTCGCGGCGCGTTCGCAGCCGCTCCCCGAGTGAGATCACCTCAGCCATGCTCGTGGTCATTGTCCACCTGGACCTGGATGTGAGCCAACTCCGTCATGCCCACGATTTCCATGACCCGCCGGACCGTTCGCGAGGGGTTCGCGATCGTCAGCGGTCCATTGCCATTGAGCGAGTGTGCTGCGAATTCCAAGAGTGCATGGAGGCCGCTGCTGTCGATGAACGTGACGTCTGCGAGATCGACCGTGACCGGTCCTCCGCTCGTCCCAGCCGGCTCCAGCATTTCGGCCAACTCGGACGCATTGGCCAAGTCGATCTCGCCTTCGACGCGCACCACGGCACCGTCAACGGCCTCCTCGGTCGTTGCCTGAAGGTGACCCACCCTGTCTCCTGTCTGACGGCTGACACCTGACATTAGGCCTCTTGCGGCCCTACGTCAATAGGGCGCAGATCGCGAACCGATCAGCAAGAGAGCGTGAGCTTCTACCGCAGGCAATTCGGGAAGCGGATCCATCCTCGAGGACGGGACCGTGCAGGTCGTGTTCCTCGGAGACGCCGAGCCGAGGTCCGCCCCAGAGTATCCAGTCCCTCCGGCCAGGCGACCACGAGCGTCGATCGTTCCCGCAAGACGGTCGACGTCCCGTTGCGGGTAGCCGACACCACGCCGCGCTCGCCCGTTGACCCCGTGTCCGAGTGGCCCCACGATGATTGCCCACCAGCGGAATCGGAGAAACGGATGAAGAAACCTCGCTCGATGCACTCTCGTGCTTTCCTTGATCGCGACGCTCGGCGTCACGGTCGCCGTGCCCGCGGTGGCCGGGCAGCGGATCAGCTACAGAGGTCGCACCCCGCAGGAGAAGCGGATCCAGCTCGAGATCCTCAAGCGCGACAGCGGACGCCGGTTCCTCAGCCGCTCGACGTTCTACATAACTCTGACCTGCGAGGACGCTTCGACAGAGACGTTCGGATCGCGGGATTCGGGGACGGACAGCGCCTCGGCGATGACGGCTCGTTCGGGGTGCACGAGCTGTATCCCGGCATCTTCGGCTTGGCGATCGACATCGACGGGGTCGTCCGATGGGGATCGGCTGAGGGAACACTCGAACTCAGCGCGTCGGCGCTGACCGATGACGGAGGCGACGCGCAGTTCTGCACGACGGGCTCGTCGATTGGACGGCCGATCGCGTGGGGTCGCGGCCAGCCCGTCCGCCGTCCGCTCCGGATGGGGTCACGATGCTGAAGATCGACCGGGACGGCGAGCTGCGGGTGATCGAGCCGTAGTCCCTGATCCTCGGTGTGACGAAGCAGCGCGTGAGCCAGATCGTCGCCAAGCGTGAGGACTTCCCCGAGCCGGCTTCGGGCGCCCTGTACTCGGCGAGGTTCAGCCCCAGATGTCCGGCCATCTGCACCGGTCGCAGCCCCATCCGGTCACGATCTCTCCAGGGAGCAGACAACGGACAGAGTTGCATGGTGGGGGCTACTCGTGGGTAGTCTCGTCGGCGATGTCCTTTTCAGCCCGCACTCTCCTGGACGACCCGCAGACGTTCTCGCGTTGGCTTCGGGCCGAGTTGCTGGGGTATCTCCGCTGCCCCGAGGACGTTCGGGATGCAGTGCGTGAGCGCCTACGCCAGGATTCGACGTTCACGGACTGGTGCGACCTGCTCGACGAACTCGAGGCG